>NZ_JAUBQQ010000047.1:0-45791 GCF_036701335.1 Microcoleus sp. Pol12B5
ACGGAGCGATCGCCTGCTTGACGGTACGATCGCTACACCAACTCTTTTAAGATACAAGGGGCGGGTTCACCAACAATTTATGCCTAAAACCAATAATCTCGTAAACCCGCCCCCACCCAACAGTCAATCACAATCTACCGCTTTCAAGATACAAGAGGCGGGTTCACCAACATCTTTAATTGGCTAACCATAATCTTCATAAGCCCCCCCCGTCCATACTGTCTTCCAAATATCTTTAATTCTAGCCTGCTCTTCCCATTCTAGCTCCTTAAAAACTATCATTATTTCCTCATGAGTATAATCAATAATGATTGCCGCCAAATGAGCAGCGGTTTCCGCTTCCAGCATGGCTGTTTTTAACTTTGCCATTGCCTCTTTATCCATTAGCACTAAACTTTGAATATTGACCTCACTTTTATTTTAATTTTGTCTGCAAATGTCTTTTAATTGGCTCTGAAAATCAGCAATCTGTGCAGCACTTATTGTATCAGAAGGTGGCGAGGATATTTTAATTTTTTTGCTGCAAATCTGAGAGAGCAATTTTTCATCAATCTCCAGAATCAGACCTTCGGAAGCTACATTTTTTTGCAACAAAATTGCGATTTCTCTTTCGAGTTGGCGATTTCCTTGCTCAAAGAAATGTTGAGAGTTAGAACGAAACAAACCGCTATTGACTTGCTGAATTTGGGTGGGTGTCAGCGATTGAGCCGAGACAGCAGCCGGAAATCCCAAAGATGCTGCTAGCCACCAGCTAGAAATTATCTGTTTGAGAATGCTGTTCATCACTGTCGGGAGGATTTTTTACCTCAGTTGGTTTCTCGTCTTCTGACTCGCTTGCCAATTCATCTTCTCGTTCAAGTTTTTCTTGCCACTCGACAAGCTGCTGAAAAAGTTTCGGGTTAATTTCAAATACGGGTTTGTTGGTTTCTGACACATTTACTCCTGAAAGTAATTGAAAGACTTGGATTTAACTGGTTCCCTGGCAGAGCCAGGGAACCGCTGTCGAGAGGCTCTGACTCGCTTTTTCAGGAGGAAAATTGGAGGCAGAGCCTCCGGATCTGCGTTACCACGCTGAGCCTGGAAACGAGTAGAAAAACAATTATGTCGATCAGAATTTACGCTCCAACCTTCAGCAGCGACATAATTATGCCTGTTAAGGAACCACCAAGCAGAGCTAAAGTAGCTAAAGTGCTAATGCCAAATCCTGCCGCTCTTTTTTCAGCAGCTTGATAGTAACCCCAAGCAAACAAAATGCGTCCAATTATCCAAACTGCGCCGATACCTGCGCCCCAAACTGGGCTAATAAATTGCGAGAACAGCCACAGCGAGGGCAAAAATAGAATCATTTGCTCTAAGGTATTTTGCTGAACTCGCACCACTCGCTCAAAGTCTGGGTTTCCTGTCATCTGCGGGGGGGAAACTTTGTATTTGAATCTAGCTCTGCCGACGTTGATGGTAACAACGAAGTAGAGAATTAATGCTGAAACAGTAATTAGACTAGGCCAAAGTGTCGCGTTTGCTTCTGCGAGCATGATTCGGTATTATTGGGTGGAGTATATATCTTGATTATAAATCAATTATTTCCGATCGCGTTATTCATAGCCCTCCCGTCATTCCATGCACGGAATGTGATTCAACTGGTGGCTATTAGCGACGCGACAATTACTTTCGGATTCTGGGACGTCCTCGAAAAATTGCTGGCTGGGATTTTGATTCTTTTGACTGCACCTGCACAGGGAGACAAGCCCCCGACTCTTATCGTGAGTCACCCCAAATTTTAGACCCTAGTTCAAGCTCCTAGATTCATCTGTGGAGTAAATCTCAAATCTCAAATCGACTGGGTAGCCCCAAATTTTAGACTTTTGTTCCAGCTACCAGATTTATCAGTGGAGTAAATTTAAAATCTAAAATTTGAAATCTAGAATCTAAAATCTCAAATCGACTGACCTTATCTGCATACGGATACAAGCCCCCGATTTAAGGAGATTATTTTGCTCAACAATATTCGAGACAGTCTTAAATATTTCACCAGGAGCAGGATTCCTCGAGAGCATTTAAAGCAAATACGAGTTGACTTGTTAGAAGAATCAACCCTAGATATTAACTATCTTGTCTTAATTCTGGGCTCCTGTATAATCGCCACCTTTGGACTGCTTTCCAACAGTGCGGCCGTCATCATCGGTGCTATGATCATCGCCCCTCTGATGTTGCCAATCCGAGGGTTAGCGTTTGGAGCCGTAGAAGGTAACGTTCTCCTCTTCCGCAAAAGTTTAATTGCATTATCTGTCGGGACGCTGCTAGCAATTTTTCTAGCTTGTTTTTTGGGAGCTTTGATACAAATTCCCGACTTTGGGAGCGAAGTTCTAGCTCGTTCTAAACCTACATTACTAGACTTAGGAATTGCGATCGCCGCTGGGGGAATCAGCGGCTATGCGAAAGTTCAGCCCAAAGTTTCTGCTACTCTGGCGGGAACTGCGATCGCCGTGGCTCTCATGCCGCCAATTTGTGTTATAGGTTTAGGCTTATCTCAAGCTAATTGGTCGCTCAGTTTGGGAGCAAGCCTCCTGTATCTTACTAATTTGCTGGGGATTACTCTCTCCTGTATGCTAACTTCTTTAATTGCCGGCTACACGCCCCTGCATCGCGCCCGTAAAGCCCTCTTTTGGGCGCTAGCATTGACGGCTATACTTGTGATTCCTCTGGGGGTGAGTTTTGCGGAATTGATCGAGCAAGCGCAACTAGAAGTCAGTCTGAAGCGGGCGCTGCTTAACCGAACTATCACTTTTCAACGGGTGGAACTGATTCAAACTGATACTAACTGGTTGACAAAACCGCCGGAGGTTCGTCTGATTGTTCGCAGCAGCGAAGCTTTGACACGCAAACAAGTGCAGCTTTTAGAAGCATTTGTCGAAAAAGAAATGGGTCAAAAATTTACCCTAATTTTTCAAGTCAGTCAAGTTGAAGAAGTGCGGGGTTCAACGCCGGATAAGTTCCGACCGAAATCGAAACCTTAACTATTTTATCCCTAATGCTATGACCCCAGAAACTCTAATTGACCAAGTGACGATCGAGGGGAATCTGAAGCAATTTCTCTTAGTGCTAGCGGTTTCCTTAACTGTGGCGACGCTGCCGCAAATCTTTGGATGGCTGAGCAAAATTCCCTACACGCTGCTGTTAGTAATTGTCGGGTTGGGTTTGGCTTTTATAGATGTGCGACTGGTGACGCTTTCA
Organism: Microcoleus sp. Pol12B5; assembly: GCF_036701335.1. Classification (NCBI taxonomy): domain Bacteria; kingdom Bacillati; phylum Cyanobacteriota; class Cyanophyceae; order Oscillatoriales; family Microcoleaceae; genus Microcoleus; species Microcoleus sp. Pol12B5. The sequence continues at coordinate 3,232 of NZ_JAUBQQ010000047.1, forward strand.
CCGAAACTGATTCTGTTGATTTTTTTGCCGCCTCTTTTGTTTGAAGCTGCTTGGAATCTGGAATGGCCTAAACTCAAGCGGGATTTAGTGCCGATCGCTCTTTATGCGATTTTGGGTGTTGTTATTTCTGTTGCTGGCGTGGCTTTTGCTCTCAATCAAATAGCTGGAGTTTCGTTAGCGATCGCTCTTTTGGTAGGAGCTAGTATATCTGCTACCGATCCTGTTTCAGTCATTGCATTGTTCCGGGAATTGGGAGTTGAAAAACGCCTAGCTTTGCTGGTGGAGGGTGAGAGTTTATTTAATGATGGGATTGCTATTGTTGCGTTTAGTTTTTTGGTGGGATTCTCTCTAGGGAATGATGACGTTGGCATCCCAATTCTGATTGCGCGTTTCTTAGCTTTTGTGGGAATTGGGGTGGTTGTCGGCAGTTTAATAGGTTTTGGAGTTTCTTATCTGACTCAACCATTTGATTTACCTTTGGTGGAGCAATCGTTAACCTTAGTTTCAGCCTACGGCACTTATATAATTGTGGAGGAATTGGGTGGTTCAGGGGTGATTGGAGTGGTGACGATGGGCTTGATATTTGGCAATTTTGGCTCTCAGATTGGTATGCAACCCAGTACCAGACTTGCGGTAACACAATTTTGGAATTTTTTGGCGTTTTTTGTAAATTCGATCATGTTCCTGCTGATTGGCGATCAGATTAGTTTTGCTGATTTGGGAGCGAATTTAGGAGTGATTGGCATAACTGTAGTGGCGATGTTTGTGACGCGAGCAATCGCTATTTTTGGTCTAGGATGGTTGAGCAATTGGTTAGGAAAATCTAAAATTTCATTGCCAGATCAAACTGTGATTTGGTGGGGAGGGTTACGGGGATCTGTATCGATTGCTTTAGCTTTGAGCGTACCCCATGTTCTGCCCGATCGACCAAAAATTATTGCCATCGTGTTTGGTGTAGTTTTATTTACGCTGCTAGTACAAGGTTTAACCACCAAGGCGCTGCTGGAAAAACTGGGGTTGTTGAGCAACCAGGAGTTGCGCCAGGAGTATCTGCAGGCGATCGCCCAACGTGTTGCTCTCAACCGGGTTCTCAAGCATCTATCTGAAGTATCGGGCGATCGTAAAATCGAGCCTGAGTTTTCCAATCATCTCGTGAGTCAGCTTCAAGAAAAATTAAACCTGCTGCAAGCAGGAATCAACCAAATGTACGATCTATCTCCTGAATTGCGACAGATGACTATCGACAAATTAGAAGGGGATTTGCAGGCAATAGAGGCTGATACTTATGCTGAATTTGTGCGATCGGGTCAATTGAATGAGCTGCCTATTTCTGTGTTGCAGCAATGTTTTAAAGAGCGGAATGATAAAATTGTTTCTTAATAGATTTTTGAGGGGCGGACAGGGTATAATTCCGGATATTGTAGGGTTCGTCAGCCTACGAGCATTTGAATATGAGCTAGATCATAGAAAGATTTGGGAAAATTTGGCAAACTGAGAGTAAGGTTAAATAGGAGGTCAATTTAATGACCAATACTGCTCTCAATTTTAAGACTGCACCCGGACATGAAGTTCTGGCGGCGGCGGGTAAGAGAATGCTGAGGCCGGGAGGGAAACTTGCTACAAAACAGTTATTTGAATGGGCGGATTTTCAGCCTGGGGAAACTGTTTTGGAGTTGGCTGCTAGTTTTGGATATAGTTCGATCGCCCTTGCTGAACGTTTTGGCGTAAAAGTAGTGGGAGTTGAGAAAAATCCCCAGAGTGTGGCCCGCGCTCGTGCTAATGTTGCAGCAGCGGGTTTGAGCGATCGAGTGGAAATTGTGGAAGGAGATATTTTTCACTTGGATCGGATTTCCCAACAGTTTGATTGGGTTTTGGCTGAAGCTATCCTGACAATGCAGGCGCCATCAGGGAAAGCTAAAATTGTATCGGGAATTTGCGATCGTTTAAAACCAGGTGGCAAGTTTCTCTCTCACGAACTTTTAGCTAGAAACCGAGAAGCTGAAATTCACAAAGCTTTATCAGAAGTGATTCGCGTCAATTCAACGCCTTTGTCTGAGTCTGGCTGGATTGCTGTTTGCCAAAACGCGGGTTTGCAAGTAGAAAAGTCTCAAACCGGGGCGATGGGTCTCCTAAATTTGTCGCGAATGCTGCAAGATGAAGGGTTTGTGGGTACTGTGCGGATTGTGTGGAACATTTTAAGTCGATCGCAAATTCGCGATCGTATCTTAGCAATGCGTCGAGTTTTCCAGCATTACCAACAGGATCTAGGCTACATCCTTATCTTTGCCAAAAAACCATCTTAACCGACTCAATCGATTTTCGATTTTCGATGGAAGAAAGTGAAGTCACTGATAAATCCGAGACTTGTGACCAAATTAATTAATTGTCAAAAACTATGACTACTACTCTTTTACCGCTACAATCTTCAGCAATCCAACTCCGAGACGCAATTGAATATCCCGCCGCCGGAGTGCTGAACAAAATTTTAGTCAAAGACAAGAATTGTCAGTACAGTTTATTTTGTCTAGCTGCAGGAACGGAAATTTCCGAACACTCTTCGGCACGGAATGCCACAGTTAATGTCATCGAAGGAAAGGGTATTTTGACTTTGGAAGGCAAGGATATTGTTTTGGAACCGGGGGTATTTGTCTTCATGCCCGGTCAAGCTCTTCACGCTTTGAAAGCCGAAGAAAATTTGGCGTTTATTTTGACACTTTCCGAAGCGAATTAATTTACGCAATATTGCTTGGGGGGCGGGTTTCATACTTGCCTCAAGTCAATCATCTCATCAACCCGTCCTGATTCACAGATTGTGGGGGCGGTTTTATATAGTGAGTAGCAGTAAAATATGGTTTGTGAAACCCGTACTACAAAAATTGGGATGTTAACATTTAGTCTATGTCATCTCCAGAGGCGATATACTCCAATTTTTCCCAATCTAATACAATAATTTTACCGCCTCGACCGTAGGAGACAAACGGCTTGAGTTTCTTAAACAACCGCACGCATTCTTCGTAGGTAATTCCAATACTGCGAGCAATTTGATAGTAGGGAAAACGTTTTTCTAAACATACACTATTATCCGCAATCTTCGTACCTTGCTCGACGGCAAAGTAATGAATAAATCGGGCCAGCCGCACGATCGCCCTTTCCGACACCAAACCGTGCACAGTCTCGTGCAGTTGCTGCAACCGCTGATTAAACACCGCCAATATTCGCAACGCAATCTCAGGATTTTCCCGAATTGCTGCTAGCAAAACTTCCCGTTCTGTGGTAAGAACTTCCACATCAGTTTCTGCTGTCACCGTTGCGGGGGCAATGCCGTTGCCTAGCAAAGCAGGTGCGGCAAAAATATCTCCCTGAAATAAAGTGCGGAGAATTGTTTCTTTACCCGCCGCCGCTGTTTTTGCAACCCGCAGAGAACCGCTCAAAAGAGTGTATAATTTTTCGGGGATGCGATCGCCCTCATACATCACAACTTCTCCCTGTCGGTAAGTGCGAATTATTGTATGTTCTTGCAATCGCTCTAATTCAGTTTGGTTTAAGCTGGTAAATATTCCTATTTTAGCCAGTTGCTCAACATTTGCTTTCATACCTTTAACTCTACCCGATCCGAGTCCATTGAGAGTATAGTAACGGTGAATTCAGAATATATCGAAACAAGCAGAGCCATCTACAAAAAAGCAGAACCAGAATATCGGCGATATTATTTTGATGAGATAGCTGGCGGATTTGTGCTAATTCACCAACAACATAATCTTAATAATTCGGAAATCTTTATTACTGAAGTTTTGGCTAAAATAGGGAAGAGAGTTAGAATGTTGAGCGAGCAAGCAGCAGAGGGTGTGAGAACGCCAGATGCTGAGATAGACGGTGAGATTTGCGAATTTAAGGAGTTGACAGAACAGACTCAAAACATCAGAGACCGAGTGCAAGAAGGCATCAGTAGAGCAAAAAAACAAGGTGCAGTAACGATTATTTTTCACGTAAACCGAAAGAGTTACGAGTTTTGGAAGGTAAACGACGGCATCAGAAAAGCTTTTTATTGGGACGACACACAACGGATTCAGAGCATTATATTAGTATTCAATAGCGAAGAATCTCAAGAAATTACTAGGGAGGAATGGGAAAATGAAAGACGTTTTTAATGAGTTTGAAGAAATTATACAAAGAGGATTAAAAAATAATATGCCGCGAGATGCCCAATTGATAACTGTTGGGCAAATTCTTTATGCAGTTACCCGCGATGAGCTGACAAATAAAGAAGGTTGGCAGCTTGAAGCAATGCTGGGAGGCAGAAAAAACTGGGAAGAGGCACTTGAGTACAGCATTTTTGGCTATCCAGTAGATACAGAAATGCCATCTTTAGACAAACCTCTAATTATTGCCGGCAAAACTTTTCATTCTCGCTTGATGACGGGGACGGGAAAATATCGCAGCATCGCAGAAATGCAGCAAAGTGTCAACGCTAGCAGGTGCGAAATTGTTACCGTAGCTGTGCGGCGAGTGCAAACAAATGCTCCGGGGCATGAAGGATTGGCAGAGGCTCTCGATTGGACTAAAATCTGGATGCTGCCAAATACTGCCGGTTGCCAAACTGCGGATGAGGCGATTAGAGTAGCTCGTTTAGGGCGGGAAATGGCGAAACTTTTAGGACAAGAAGACAATAATTTTGTCAAGTTAGAAGTGATTCCCGATGCTAAATATTTGCTGCCAGATCCGATCGGCACTTTGGAAGCTGCAGAACAATTAGTTAAAGAAGGTTTTGCCGTTTTGCCCTACATCAATGCCGATCCCCTGCTGGCAAAACGCCTAGAAGAAGTCGGTTGTGCGACAGTCATGCCTTTAGGTTCGCCCATCGGTTCAGGGCAAGGGATCAACAATGCGGCCAACATTCAAATCATTATTGACACGGTAAATGTTCCTGTGGTTGTCGATGCGGGGATCGGAACGCCCAGCGAAGCGGCGCGAGCAATGGAAATGGGAGCCGATGCACTGTTGATTAATTCCGCGATCGCCAATGCCCAAAATTCCCCGGCAATGGCAAAAGCAATGGGAATGGCAGCAGAAGCGGGGCGGATGGCGTACTTAGCAGGCAGAATGCCGATCAAAGATTACGCGATCGCCTCTTCCCCCCAAACAGGCACTGTCACATCCAAATAAATTCCTGAATTTTCCTGGGCGCTTTTTTGGTAGAGTTGTAAACATCAAAAATATTAAGGATTGTGACTGATGCCTTACATCAAAGATGACGATGGACGCCTGAACAACTTTGCTAAAGAGCCGAAGGTGTATGAAGCCGTACCTCCCAACAAAAATCAGCAACGCAACTACATCATCATGGGTATTGCAGCAGCCATGTTAGTCGCCGGTTTGGTGTACGTGGCTGCCTCCGTCTGAAAACTGGCCTGAGACTCAAAGCTGCTTCAAATCGCAATTTTAAATAATCCTTCGAGAAACCATGTTTTCCTTTCCCAAGGAAACATGGTTTTTGTGTTTCAATAAAAGCAGGTAGTTGCGACAATCCTGAAGCGTGCCGAGCGAGCTGGAAAGCTAAATAAGACAAGCATAAATTTGGTGTTTTCCTCTTGGCTGTCGGGTTCAGGGACTTGGGTTGCACTTAATCACACTGGTTCGCCACCCACATAAAATTGCCAATTGAAAATCTACAATCCTTTAGTCATCATCGGTGCGATTGACAATCAAGCATCCAGGATACAAGCCCCCGGATTCATCCGTCCAGAAATAAAAAACCTGTATCCGATAAAGGAGCACCCGAATTTATCCGTGGGGTCAAGGCTTCAATCTAAAATCTAAAATCTAAAATCTAAAATCGATTGACTGTCTTCGGGGCTTAGTTGTGAGTTATGAGCGATCGAGATTTCAACTCTCAACTCTACAATCTAAAATCTACAATCCCAAATCTAAAACCTAAAACCTAAAATCTAAAATCTAAAATCGGCTGCTCCTGATGTCTATTCCTTCCCAAAAAGTTTCTAGCTCAAACAAGCTGATCTATCAACGCTTGAAACAGGCGATCGACCTCAATTTACGCCGTCAAATTTTTATTGCCGCCTGCGACGACTTGTGGTTGCGGGACTGTCTAGCCGCCCGCTTGCAGACAGAATTAGCCGCAGAGAGCGCAGGCTCCTATCCTCGCTCCCCGATCGACTACCCCCGATTTGTCAGTTTGGAACTCGACTTGAGCGATCCAAATCCTTGGGGTTCGATCGCCGCGTGGCTGACCCAACACCCACAGCCGCAAAACAGGGGCAGCTACAGCCCTGTGCCGGGATTTCAAATTCTTGGGGCCGAACACCTGACCAGGCAGTCAGCAGCCGTGCAGTGGTCGTTCCTGAGCTATTTGAGAGACATCGAAGCAAACCTGCAAATGTGCGAGTCTACTCTGTTGCTGTGGGTGTCGCGGCCCTGGCTAAGTTCGATCGAACAATCGGCCCCGGAATTTTGGCACTGGCGAACCGGAGTATTTGAGTTTGAAGGCGAACCAACTCCAGCTAAGGAAGACTTCGGGCACTTTGAGGACTTCGGGAACTCAGGAGACTTGCGAAACCTGCGGGACAGCGGAGATTTTGGTAACAAACTTTTAATATCTTCTTTGTCGGGACAATCCCCAATTCCCGATGAACAATTCCCAATTTCCTATCCCCCGTCCCCAGCGCCTGGTTCTAAATCCGTCCCATTGGCAAATGAGGAACCATCGCCAATTTCCCATCCCCCGTCCCCAGCGCCAGATTCTCAATCCGTCCAACTGGCAGATTTGGTGCTAGCAGCGGCTTCTGAGGATTTGGCAGCCGAAAATAATTCCGCATCAGAGGAGAATTTTCTGCCGCTGCAAACCCTGCAATACATCGAACTGCTGCAAGAACATCAGTGTTGTTCCGAAGCATTGGCTTTGGCTTATCACGGTTTGGGAAATTACTACCGCGATCGCATTCTGGGCGGAGACGTTTCAGAGCAAAACCTGACAATCGCCATTCGTGCGATCGAACAAGTGATTGCATATCTCGACCTTGACAGCAACTCGCAGCAAAATCAACCACTAACTGAGGAATGCGCGCGGCTGATTGCCCAATTGACAGAAAATTTAACTCAGTACGCCCAGGAGTCCAACAGCCTACCGCCAATTTCCGATCTTCTCAACGATCTCGGCACTCTCTATTGGATGCTATCGCGCGATCGCACCAATGCCCTCAACGCCTCAGATCCGGTATCCAGCCTTGAACGCAGCATCGCCCTCTACCTTGAAGGTTTGAACCGAACAGATGCCGAAACCGTACCCCAAACCCGCGTTAGATTAAACAAAAATTTGGGAATCGCCTCGGCCGATTTAGCCCGCTATCAAGACAAGACAGAGAACTTGCAGCACGCAGTTGCAGCTTACCAACAAGCGCTGCTGGATCTAGACCCCGCCGTGGAGCCTCAGCAGTACGCTGCTGCTCAGAATAATTTGGCGACAGCATACTGGAATTTAGCTCAAGATGGTGAGCCGATCGTATATCTCAAAAGTGCGATCGCAGCTTACACCCAAGCCCTCTCCTGCTACAGTCCCGAACGAGAACCCCTTAACTATGCCGGAGTGCAAAACAACCTCGGTACCGCCTGCTGGAACCTCGCCCAGCACCAACCCTCAGAACCCCTGCTAGTCAGGGCGATTTCCGCCTACCGCGAAGCATTGAAATACCGCACCCGAGAATTAGTACCCGCAGCAGCAGCCGCCACGTACAACAATCTCGGTACGGCTTATTGGCATTTGGCAAACCAGTTTCAGCAGAAACAGGCGCGGACGGAATCATTGCAGCAGGCGATTACCGCCTACGAAGCCGCCCTGGATATCGCCGCAGAGATCGATCGAACCAAACTCACCTTTGACGCCTTGGCCGCCCGCAACAATCTCGGACTAGCCCACTATCAACTAGCCACCGACCCAGATTTCGCCGCTAACAAAGTCGCACAGACAAGCCATCTAGAAGCAGCACTGCACCACCAGTTGCAAGTGTGTGCCGAATGGGGACAACATCTCAATGACAAAGGGTTAACATATGGGGATAAACTCAACTTGCAAGCCGCAGCAAACTCCCAAGCTGCTGATTCCCGGCAAACAGCATTGAGCTATATTGTCAAAACGATTAGAGCTTTCTATAGTGAATGTGGGCTGCCAGGCCAAAATTTAGCCTTATCCAAAGTTCCGGGAGATTTATTGCCTGAAATTTTGCGTAGGTTATAAATAGGGCTATAACTATTAAAAGCTCAATTTTTTCGAGATTTGTATCCAGTTTTCTATTATTATGGCTGAATATTCTTGCCTAATTCTTCAAGCAAACTTGTGGTCATGGCCCCTGTAAAAATCCTTGTGGTTGATGACGACCCGGCAATCCGAAATTTAATTCACCGTTTTTTGAGCCAGCAAGGTTATCAAGTTGAGTCTGGCGAGGACGGTCAGACTGGTCTGGAATTATTTGAGCAACTCAATCCTGACTTAGTAGTTCTAGATGTAAATTTACCTGATACAACTGGCTACAAACTGTGTCAAGAAATGCAAAGACGCACGGGTGTGTTTGTGTTAATGCTGACTGCCCGAACCGATGAAGCTGACAAAATGAAAGGGTTTGCCGAAGGTGCTGACGACTACATTACTAAACCTTTTAGTCTTGTAGAGATTGGAGCTCGTGTTGCAGCAATTTTGAAGCGCAAACGCATTGTTACTCCCGCCGAACAACAAACTCTTACTTTTGGAGAGCTACTAATAGATCCGGTTCGCCGCGAGGTAATTCTCGGCAGCCAGATAGTTGCTTTGACTGCTTTAGAATTCGACCTGCTGTACTGTTTGGCTAGCAAACCCGGTCGCGTGTGGAGGCGATCGGAATTGCTGCATGAAGTGTGGGACTACGAGTATGTAGGAGCCGATCGCGTGGTGGATGTCCATATCGGTCAAATTCGCCGCAAAATTGAACTAGATCCCAATCAAATGCCGATGATTCAAACCGTCCGGGGGGTGGGTTACAAGTTTGAGCCAACAACCTAGTAACATTCGGCATTGGGCAGCGGATATGAAGGCAGAAGGCTGTAGGTGCGGGTTCACCAATATTTCGGATTAACACTCGATATTTTTGACATTCTCACGCCAGCTAAAGCCACGGTGATTCATAACATCACTGTTTAGGCTTCCTCTTTCGGCGACCCGACTTATTTGAAAGAGTCTCCTCATTCAAACAGAGGTCGATATCTCCAGAGGCGTTTGAGGTTCCCGTATGCCCTACGGTACGCAATCCTAGTTCTAATATGTTGCGAGCGGCATTCCAATCTCGGTCTAAAACAAATCCACAATGCGGACAAATATGTGTTCTTTGACTTAACGATTTCTTCGCCACTTTCCCGCAACTAGAACAGTTTTGGCTTGTATAGTGAGGCGGTACTGCAACAGTCGCCACCCCAAATACTTTGCCAAAATATTCAACCCAATTCCTAAAAGCTGTCCAGGCTGCATCTGATATAGACTTGGACAGCTTTTTATTTTTCACCATGTTACGCACCGACAAGTCTTCATAGGCTACCAAGTCGTTGGACTGGACTACGCACCTTGCTAATTTCACGGCAAAGTCTTTACGTCGCCTACTTATCTTGAGGTGTTTTCTACTTAAACGATTCCGAGCCTTAGCTCTATTTTTAGAGCCTTTCTGCGTTCTAGAAAGCCTGCGATTAAGCTTTTTAAGCGACCTCTGGGACTTTCTCAAATGACGTGGATTCTCTACGGTATTTCCGTCAGAATCTGTATAGAAGTGCGTTAACCCTACGTCTAAACCAATGGTTCGTCCCGTAGGTTCCCGCTTTTCATTTCGTTCGGCATCAATACAGAATTGCACGTAGTATCCATCGGCTCGACGAACTACACGAACCCGCTTGATTTGATTTAACTGATAGAAGTGTAGGTCACGAGTTCCCCATAATTTAAAACTTCCTGCTTTAAATCCGTCGGTGAAAGTTATATTTCGCCTGTCGTCAGAAAGCTTCCATCCGCAAGTCTTGTATTCAACAGAACCGTGCGTTTCATGCTTTTTGAAACGGGGAAAACCTTTCTTTCCGGGTTTTGCTTTTTTGCAGTTGTCGAAAAACCGTGCAATCGCTGACCAAGCTCTTTCGGCCGAAGCCTGCCTAGCCATTGAGTTAAGCTTGGCTGCCCAAGGAAATTCCCTGGCTAAGACTGCACAATAAGCGCTTAAGTCATAGCGACCTACACCTTTTGTCTCCATCCAGTACCTGATGCAGCTATTACGAATAAAGCGAGCAGTACGAATGGCTTCGTCTAGCCGTTCGTACTGCTCGCTCTTTCCTTCTAGCTTGGCTTCACATACTAACATTTACGTCGAGGGAATGGATATAAAAACTAATTCACAGTTTTGACGGAATTAAAGCCGTCCTGTAAGGACGGGGCTTTAAACCCATTTTTTCGGCAAACCCGCCCTCCCCACACAATCATTCAGATCGATCGAGTATCTGATTGTTTTTTCTGTAAATAGTCGCCCACTTCTCGTGCACCCTCAAAACCCCTTCGCACGCAATCTCCCAAAGCCACGCCGCCAACGTAGTTGCTGCACAAATACACCCCAGGCAAAGATTTTAAGCCCTCATCGATTTGTTGCAGGCGATCGAAATGTCCCAAATTGTACTGAGGAATCGCCCGCTTCCACACATTCACCGCCAAAACTTTCGGCTGCGCCGCCGAGGGCTTCAGCAAAATCCGAGACAAATCTCGGTGTACCTCACGAACGATTTGTTCTGAGTCGAGATTGCCAATTTCCGAATCAGTAGCCCCGCCGATGTAACTGCTGAGAGTTTGCCACCCTGCGGGCGCGCGATCGGCAAATAAACTTGATGTCCAAATCGTCCCCAGAGTGCGAATTCCCTGCTCCCTCGGAATTAAATTTCCAAAACCTACTAATTTACCTTTGACATCAGACTGCGGATATGCTAATACAACGCAGGCAACCGTAGGATAAGTAAAAGCTTGTAAAGCACTGCTAACTTTCCGTTGCAGAGGCTGCAACAAATCGGCTGTAACGTAAGCCGGCGTTGTCAAAACCACGGTGCGTGCCTCAACTTCCTGCTGTCCGTCGGGCGTCGAGAATACAGCAATGTAAGTTTCGCGTTCTGTGCGCTGGAGGCGAGTCAAGTGCCAGTTGAGTTTCACTCGATCGCCCAATTGAGCAGCGATCGCCTCTGGCAAAGCCTTCAACCCTTGCTTGAACGAACCCAACTCCCCCGGCCTAGTCTTAGGAACATTCGGGTCTGCAAGGATTTTCTTCGGCCTGTTTTTAGCAGAAAGCAGCGCCCCCGCCACCAGCCCGCCACCCACATCAGCCATCTTGGCTACCCGGCCAAAAGCCGCCGCCGCGCTAAGTTGTTGCGGATCGCCGGCATAAACCCCAGAAACAAAAGGTTCCACCAACCGCTGCATCACTTCCTGCCCCAGATGACGGCGGAAAAATTGAGAAACAGTTTCCTCGTCACCCTGCTGCGAAAGTCGATCGCCCATTGCCGGCCCGACAAACCCCAAAGCCCCGAACAACGCCCGCAGTTTTCCCGGAAAACTCAGCAACTGAGACTGAATCATCGCCGGTGGAGTCATCGGCACCGGTTGCAGCTTTTTTTGCCAATAAACATAACGAGGCAATTTGCGATCGGCAAAAATTAACTCTTGCTTCAATCCCACATCCACAGCCAACTTCATCAATTCCGGTGTCGGCGAAAAACTGTTCGGGCCCTCCTCCCAGAGAAACCCTTCCGCTGTCACAGTGGTGATGTTCCCGCCCACACGTCCTTGACTCTCAGCGACTAAAATCTTCAGCGAGGATGGACTCGTTGCTTCCTTGTGAAGTGCGTGCGCCAAACTCAAACCGCTAATACCCGCACCCACAATCAAGGTATCTAATAGTTCCATATTACATAGAAAAATATCGCAATCTTTATGTTACATGGCTTTGCACGGCTTGCGTTCTTTGCTGGGCGTACTGCCAAACCGCTTTCAGATTACCGAATTGGGAATTGGGAATTGGGAATTGGGAATTGGGGATTGGGAATCGGTAAGCTGTCCGGCATTTCTTAAGCATTTTTCTCGCAGGTTGTGGATTGACCTCTGCCCACCTCCCCGTCTCCCGGTCTCTTCATCTCGCTTTTGTATCCGCTGGGTCTGGTTTAAAAAAAGAGCATCTGCTGTAATTAAGTTATATTCCCAAAAACACTATTTCTTTAAAATTTTTGTATTATAGGGAACAGCGCCGAAAATTGCACCGGGAAACGCAGCAGTAGAGTGCTCAAAAAGATTTGAGTGGGTTAAACTAACGTTAGGAAAATTTTAGAGCTTAAGCAAGTCAGCACCCCGCTCGGAAGAGATGGGGCTTTATGCCCTAATCAAAAGACATAGTTGACCAGCTATCGTCTTAACTGATTACGTTATCAAAATTATGGGTGTAAGCTCAAGCTGCTATGCGATATCGCGTGAAATATTTGAAACGGTAATTGTTCCGTTGAAAGTAGATCATAAAAGTACCAAGTGCCGAAGTAGCCCCCTGTAGCAACAATCAATATTCAAGGCGGTGAAAACTGCCTGATGAGTGTTACCTCGATCGGTCTTTAGACACGAGGTTTCCACAATACTAAGCTTTTCTCATGAAAAAATACCCATGCAGGAAGTTATCAACTCGTTTCAGTCTTTTTTCTCTAACTCTGTTGATGCTTTCCTAGAGTGCGATCGACAGCAAAAGTACCTATCGATCAATCCTGTCGCTGCTGCTTGGATGGGATTGGAGCCTGCTGAAATAGTCAACCAAACTAATCAGGAATTATTAAAATTATATCCCAATAATGCGGCTGTCAGAAATATAATCTCGCAGATTGATTCCTGCCTGCAACAAGTATTTATTACCGGGGAAAAACGGCTGGCAATTCATGAGGTGACGACGGCAGACGGCCGGATTAAAATTTACGAAACTGCTTATACGCCAGCGGTGGATTCCTCTAGCAAGCAGATGCGGGTTTTGGGCGTCGGTAGAGATATCACCAGGCACTACCGCTGGCAGCAGCAGAAAACTCAACAGTTACGCCGGTCGAACCATTTACTGTGGTTGAATGCAGCTAACAGTCCGCTGGCAATGGTAGGCTGGGATGAAGATTTTCGGATCGTTCAGTGGTCGAAACGTGCCGAGGAAATCTTTGGCTGGACATCCGATGATATGATGGGCAAGCACTTCGGCGATTTGGCTTTGGTTTGCCAGGAAGATAGAGAGGCTATAAGCGCGATCGAGCTTGAACTAGCCACTGGCAACGGCAATACTTCAATTAACCGCAACTATACTAAAAGCGGACAGGTAATTTGGTGTCGCTGGTTCAACTCGATTATTCGCAGTGGCGACACTTTTACCGTGCTTTCTTTGGTGGAAGATATCACCGATCGCAAACGATTGGAAGCAGAAAAAGCCCAAGCTTCTCGCCTCACAGCAATGGTAGCCGATGTGGGTATTGCCCTCACCAAACACCCTCAAGATATCCTGCTTCCCTGTTGCGAGGCAATGGTGCAGAATATTGATGTCGCTTCTGCTGAAATTTGGATTTTCAACTCTCAACATAATCTTTGGCAATTGCAAGCAGCATCGGGAATATACAGTCGCACAGACGATCGGGCTAGCTATATTGAAAGTAAGGTTAACTCAATCGCCAAACAGCAAAAACCGCAATTTGACTGCGGATTTGAACTGAATAATTTTGGACTACCAGAGGAAGAATCCGCAAAAGCAAAAGACGTACACAGTTCCGAAGTAGCAATTATCAACACCAGTCAAAAGCCGACAAACTGCCCAATTCCCAAGCAAATTCTCACCTTCGCAGGCTACCCTTTGATAGTCGAAGAACGGCTGGTGGGAGTCATAGTAATTATCAGTTGCCAACCGCTGACAGCACCGTTTCAGGAAACTTTAGCATCGGTTGCCGATGTCATTGCTTTAGGCATCGAACGCAAGCGTGCAGAAGCTGAATTAAAATCAGCTAGAGGCTTTCTCAATTCCGTAGTAGAAAATCTACCGGTGGGAGTTTTTGCTAAAGATGCTTCTTCGCTGAAATTTGTGCTGTGGAATAAAGCGGGAGAAACGATCGCAGGTGTTACCTCTCAAGAGGCGATCGGCAAAAATGACTATGATATTTACCCCAAAGAACAAGCTGATGTTTTTACTGCTCAAGACAGAGAAATATTGACCGGTCATCACAATCAGTCTACTGTTAAAGACATCGCCGAAGAGCCGATCCAAACTCGCCACAAAGGTATGAGAATACTGCACACCCGCAAAGTGCCAATTCTCGACGCAGCAGGCCGTCCTCAGTACGTTTTGGGGATTACTGAAGATATTACCGAACGCAGGCAGGTAGACGAAAGCGTGCGCCTCTACGACCAAATTGTCGAGAATATGCAAATTGGTTTGTACGTCTACCATTTAGAAAATATAGACGATGACAGCACTCTCAGGGCGATCGCCTCGAATCCCGCTGCTACCCTATTTACCGGATTAGAAATGGCTGATGTTTTGGGAATGACAATCGACGAGATTTTTCCCCACCTGCGATCGAAAAACATTCCCCAAGCATTTGCTTCGGTAATTCGCAGCCAGAAAGCCGTAGAACTTGAAGATATTGACTGCGATGAAGAGGGCCGAATAACTCGCGCTTTTTCTATTAAAGCTTTTCCATTACCCAACAACTGCGTAGGTGTTGCTTTTGAAAACATTACTGCTCGCAAGTGCCTAGAACTACAACTGCAGGCGTCTTTGGAAAAAACCGAACGTTCCGAACAACTCCTGCGTACAGTAATAGACAAAACTAGCGACTGGATTTTTGCCAAAGACACAAATTTTCGCTATATTTTGGCCAACAGGAGTTTCGCTGAAGCGATCGGCAAAACAGTCGAAGAAATAATTGGCAAATCCGACTTAGAATTAGGATTTTCCGAAGATCTAGTGTTTGGGAATTCCGCCAAAAATATCCGAGGCTTCCGCACAGACGACTCTGCTGTACTGGCCGGCGAAATTATCCACAATCCCTGCGATCCGGCAACTATTGCTGACGGTTCAGTACATATTTTTGATACCCAAAAACTTCCCCTGCGCGACGCTGAAAGTAATGTATTTGCAGTGCTAGCTTTCGCTCACGATATTACAGAACGACATGAATCGGAAGCAGCTTTGCGTAGAAGTGAATCAAGGTTTAGGTCTTTGGTTGCTAATATTCCCGGAGTGGTTTATCGCTGGAAGTGCGATTTTTCGACTAATTTTATTAGCGAGGCAGTTTACTTATTAACAGGCTACCCTGCGGCAGATTTTATTTGGTTTTTGGACAGGGGATCCCGGACTTTTGCTAGTATTATTTACCCGGAAGATTTGGCAAAAGTAGAAGCAACTATTCGGCAAGGCATAGAAAACAAAGAGTCTTATAACTTGGAATACCGCTTGCTAGCAGCAGACGGCACGGTTAAATGGGTGTGGGATAAAGGTTCTCCTGTGTTCGACGCAGAGGGAAACGTTTGCTGTTTGGACGGGGTGATTTTTGATATTAGCGATCGGTACTACGCTGAGGAAGCATTGCGCCAAAAAACTTTAGAGTTAGAAGCAGTTTTTCGCGCTTTGCCTGATTTGTATTTTCGACTAGATGCTGAGGGTATAATTGTAGATTATTTGTCAGGAACTTCCTCGAATTTATACGTACCTCCCGAACATTTTCTTGGTCAACGAATGACAGACGTATTGCCACGGAATGTCGCAGGCCAATTTGCCCAAGCAATCTTTGAAATTTCCCAAACAAGAAACTCAATCGACATAGAATATTCGCTTTCCATGTCGGAAGGAGAAAAAACTTATGAAGCTCGACTGTTGCCGTTTAATTCAGATCAGATTATTATTCTAGCCCGCAATATTACCAAGCGCAAAGAAGCCGAAGCTCAATTAAAACATAAAAATCGCCAGCTAGAGCAAACATTGAAACAATTAGGCAGGACTCAAGCTCAACTAATTCAAGCGGAAAAAATGTCGGGTTTGGGACAGCTAGTGGCGGGAATTGCTCACGAAATCAATAATCCTGTCAGTTTTATTTACGGTAATATCACTTACGCTAGTGAGTATGCCAAAAACTTGCTGGAACTGTGCAGTTTGTACCAAGCACACTACCCGAAACCTGTTGCTGTTATCCAAGATGTGGCAGAAAAAATAGAACTAGAATTCATGAAAGAGGATTTCCCGCACCTGCTGAATTCAATTCAAACCGGAGCAGATAGGATTCGCCAAATTGTTCTGTCTTTGCGTAACTTTTCCCGCCTGGAAGAATCAGATATTAAGCGTGTTAATATTCACGAAGGAATAGACAGTGCTCTATTAATTTTGCAACACAAGATTAAAGAAAATGGCAGAAATCGTCACATTCAAATAGTTAAAGAATATGGGGACTTGCCGCAGATACAGTGCTACGTGGGACAGTTAAATCAAGTGTTTATGAATATTTTAAATAATGCTGTTGATGCTTTAGCGAATGTCAGGAATAGGAAGCTGGAATTAGCGAGTTATTCGGAAGAAGAACGGCAAGATTTGGCTGGTTTACCTTTAACTTGCGACACATTGCCCTTGATTCGGATTCGCACGAATGTGTTGGAGAACAATCGGGTGGCGATCGTAATTTCAGATAACGGGTATGGCATGGTAGAGTCTGTTAAGTGTCGGGTATTTGACCCGTTTTTTACTACTAAACCAGTAGGCAAAGGTACAGGTTTGGGACTGTCTATCTCCTATCAGATTGTGGTGGAAAGACACGGAGGGACGCTGCAGTGCATTTCCGCGCCGGGAGAGGGAACTGAATTTGCGATCGAGATTCCAATTCGGCAGAGGTAATGAGTTATTGGTAATTGGTAGTTGCACGAGAAAAATGATAATCTAATTAAAGGTTCTAAAAGTCAGGAATATTAGCATGGTATACAAAAGCATACATACTTCTAGTGCCGTTGCAAAACAAATTAAAGAAGAAGAAAATGATGATTCCTATGTTGACTATTTTTATGACGATCAGGGGGCTCCGCCTGGAACTCTCGACTTAGAACCAGATGCGCCGCCTCCGGAGATTGTATTAATTGACTATTGCGACACAGCAGCTACTCGCGCCCACTTGGCAAATCCTCAAAAAGCTGCTGCGTATTTAGATACAGCATCTGTTTCTTGGGTTGATATGTTGGGATTGGGAAACAAAGAAACTTGGCGGCAAATGGCCGAAGTATTTAATTTGCACGTAATGGCTCAGGAAGATGTAGTTAATGTTCCCCAGCGACCGAAAGTTGTAGACTATGAAGAACACATTTTAATCATTGCTTGGATGGTGATGCTGCATCCAGAATCAGATACTTTTCATAAAGAACAAGTAAGTTTTATTTTGGGCAAGCATTACCTGTTAACTGTTCAGGAAGAACCGGACTATGATTGTTTTGAACCAGTGCGCGATCGCATTCGTAAAGGACAAGGCATGATTCGCAAACACGGAGCAGATTATTTGGCTTATACTTTGTTAGATTCCATTATAGATGGATTCTTCCCTGTATTAGAAGTTTACGGAGAGCGCATTGAAGAATTAGAGGATGAAGTGGTGGTGAACCCTACGCGCAAAACCCTGGAGAAAATCTATAAAATCCGGCGAGAATTGCTGACTCTGCGCCGCGCCATTTGGCCGCAGAGGGATGCAATTAATGTTTTGATTCGAGATAGCAGTGATTTGATTAGTCCAGAGGTGCGAATTTACCTGCGGGACTGTTACGATCACACGGTGCAAGTGATGGATATGGTGGAAACCTATCGAGAGTTGTCTTCGGGTTTGATGGATGTTTACTTGTCTTCGGTTGGTAATAAAATGAATGAAATCATGAAGTTGCTGACGGTTATTTCCAGTATTTTTATTCCTCTAACTTTTGTGGCAGGAGTATACGGGATGAATTTCAATACAGAGAAATCGCCCTGGAATATGCCGGAACTGAATTGGTATTTTGGCTATCCGCTGTGTTGGGCGGTGATGGTAGGAATCGCCTCTGGTTTAGTTTACTTCTTCTGGCGGCGTGGCTGGTTTGATAATTTTTCTACTATCAAAGATGACTCATTAAAGTAACCGAATTGAACATTTAAGATTGGGGATTAAAGATTGAAGAATTCAAAATCCTGTTAGGTGAAAAGGTTTCCTGCCCCTAGTTAAATCCGTGCGATAAATCCTTGTATGATAATTGCCAACTTTTGTGCCTCCTGATTCATCAGTGAGTGATTTTAAGGGAGTTGCAGGGAAATTTAATTGTTGGGCGGGCTTCGGGTCCACCGTACAAGAGTTTGAATAAACTGAGATGTTTCACCATTCTGGCTTAACAGGCTTTCCGGCCTGTTCCACAAAAAATAAACTTGATTGTGGAACAGGCCGGAAAGCCTGTTCATAAAAAGCTTATTGACAATAGTGCCAGATGTGAGAATAAACACAAATGTCCAAGTTAAGTGGGCGACAAGTTAAAATATTCAATCTCAAATCCCAAATTGATTGACGAACGATCGCGTACAATAAATCTGGGGAAAAAGTAGGCGCAGGCGGTTGCGGATTAGCGAAAGCTTGTCTGAGGAAAGTCCGGGCTCTCGAAAAACCAAACTTGCTGGGTAACGCCCAGTGCGAGCGATCGTGAGGATAGTGCCACAGAAAGATACCGCCCCCCGATTTGAGATTTGAGATTTGAGATTTGAGATTGAATCAAAAATCAAGCATCGAAAATCGCAAAATGTTAGGGGGTAAGGGTGCAAAGGTGCGGTAAGAGCGCACCAGCAGCATCGAGAGGTGCTGGCTCGGTAAACCCCAGTTGGGAGCAAGGTCGGAGGAACTATGGTTGGTTTTTTACCAGTTCCGTTTTTTGGTACCGCTTGAGGCGTCTGGTAACAGGCGCCCCAGATAGATAACTGCCCTCGAAAACTGCTTGCAGTTGAGAGAACAGAACCCGGCTTATGTCCGACTTTTTCCCCCCCATTTAATTAAAATTACCGCTGGGAAATCAGGTTGACCAATCCTTTAGACCTGTTTTATGTTGGGAAAGGTGTGCACTGCACACCGGGAGGAAGATTTTGGGTAAGGTGCGCCATAAACACCGGGAGGAATATTGAGTTTGTTAAGGAAAAGTTTTTTATTAATATGAATCTGATACCAGTTAAAAAAAATAATGTCACTTTTTAAAACCTCCCAACCCGGATAGTCATCCGTGATTGCCACTTCTAAAATCTAAAATCTAAAATCTAAAATGGTATGATTTATCCGGGTCGGCAAAAGCAACTTGAAACATTAATTCAAAAATTGGGACTGACGAAGGATGCTTCGATAAAATGGCATCTCCTCGATTTAGCTTTGACTCATGCGAGCGCGTCAGCTAAAGCAAATTACGAGCAACTAGAGTTTGTCGGGGATGCAGTTGTGCGGCTGGCTGCGTCGGAATTGTTGTTTGAGATTTATCCTGACTGTACAGTGGGGGAATTTGCTGCTATTCGATCGATCTTGGTGAGCGATCGCATTCTTGCTAAAATCGCTGAAAGTTACGGCTTCGATCGCTATTTAATTGTTTCCAGCAGCGCCGCCGCAGACAAAACAGGCGCTGAACCCCGGCTGGCAGATGCTTTGGAAGCGGTACTGGCTGCGCTTTATTTGAGTACCCAGAGCTTAGAATTAATTCGCCCTTGGCTAGATTCTCACTTTCAACGCTTAGCGACAGAAATCCGCAGTGATCCTGCCCGCCAAAACTACAAAGCTGCTCTCCAAGAGTTGACTCAAGGCAAATACAAAACTTTGCCCAAATATAGCGTGCAAGAAACCGGGACAGTGCAGGGGGGGGAGGATCGTTTTACCGCAGAAGTTCTCATTCAGGGAAAGTTGGTAGCAGAGGGAAAAGGTCGATCGATCAAAGCGGCCGAACAAGCAGCGGCTCAGGTAGCTTTCAATAAATTAGTTAATAGTCAGTTGACTGTTGACTGTTAACTGTTGACTGTTGACTCGTGCTATCAGTTATTGGTTATTTGTTAGCTGCTACCAATAACCAATAATCAATAACTACTACATAACTACTAGCAACAGTCAACAGTGATTTTTTTGAATGAAAAGATAGATAATAATAACAAATTATGCTATAATTACTGTGCGATTTTTGCAATTATAATCAATGAAAATCGGAATAGCTGTATTGGGTGCAGGTCGCTGGGGAGTTAACCTAATCCGCAACTTTCTCGAACATCCCAACAGCCAAGTTTTAGCGGTGGTAGACCCGAATCGAGATTCATTGGCGGTCGTTCAAAAACAATTTAATCTGGATGCCTCGGTGATTCTAGCTACCGATTGGTCTCAAGTGCAAGCCCTGCCGGGACTGCAAGCTGTGGCGATCGCTACTCCAGCTTCCACACACTACACTCTCGCAGCAGCAGCGCTGAAACAAGGCTACCACGTCTTAGCAGAAAAACCCCTCGCCCTCAACCTCACTGAAGCCATAGAACTCTGCCAATTAGCCGAAAAACAGCAGCGGCAACTCTTCGTTGACCACACTTATCTGTTTCATCCAGCAGTCGATCGAGGCCAAAGAATTATTCAACAGCATCAACTCGGAAAATTGCGCTACGGTTACGCCCAGCGCACCCATTTTGAACCGGTCCGCCATGACGTTGATGCCCTTTGGGACTTGGCAGTTCACGATATCGCTATTTTCAATACTTGGCTGGAACAAACGCCAATTGAAGTAAGGGCGATGGGTACTGTTTTTCCAAAGGAATCAGGAAAAGGGAAAAAGGAAGAAGGAATAAATCAAGAAGCAGCAGAAATGGAAAATCAATTTGCTCCTTCGCTGGTGACTACTAATCCTGCAGAAAAACTAGCAGATTTAGTTTGGGTAACACTCACCTATCCCGACGGATTTCAAGCATTTATTCACCTGTGCTGGCTAAATCCCGACAAACAACGGCGCTTAACAGTTGTTGGCAGTTTGGGAACCTTAATTTTTGATGAAATGTCGCCAGAAACTCCCCTGATTGTGCAGCGCGGCAATCCAGATTGGCGAGGCGAAGAGAATAACTGTTTTGAAAGTGCGTTAGCGAAGCCCGCCCCTACGGGGGCTACGCCAACGAAGAGGATCGCGCCGCAGCCAACAAGCCTCAGCCATCGCGAAGTGTTGAGTTTAGAACAAGTAGAACCGCTGCGGAGAGTGTGCGATCGCTTCCTCAATTGCGTGCAAACAAATACCCCCTGTCTTACCTCTTCGGGCGCCGCCTCCGTCGAATTAATCCGCATTCTCAGCACTTTGAGCAAATCCCTCGAACTCGGCGGACAGCCCCTAATACCCTTTTAGATTTTAGATTTTAGATTGGGAACATCACTCCTCAACTTTTGAAATTTCCCTTTTCCGTTACTAAGTCGGGGCTGTGAAAATAAAAACTTGACTGCTGGTTTACCGGCAAAGAAATCATCACCGTAGTACCTTGATTCACGCCCGCGCTGTGCAGGGTAATGCTTCCGATCATAGATTCCATTATCCTTCGCGAGATAGCTAAGCCCAAACCGTTACCGCCAAACTTGCGAGTTGTAGAACCATCAGCCATCACAAAAGGTTGAAACAATTTCTGCTGGTGCTCGGGATCTATACCAATTCCCGTATCTTTAATTGTCACCACCACCCAATCGCTTTGACCGCTGGTGCCAGTCGTATTTTCAGCACTGCCGTTAAAACTACCAGAATTAGTCCTCGATTCTAGTCGCACAGATATATTAATGCTGCCCGACTCTGTAAACTTAACCGCATTGCTCAAAACATTTAAAAACACCTGTTTTAGCTTCTCCGGATCGGCATGAACAATAATCGGATCGTGAGGAGCTGGCAAACTTAACTTCAAGCCTTTTTCCTCGATTGGAGTCGCTTGCAAATCAATCGCGTCTTCAAGTACCTGAGTAATATCAACTACTTCTAACATCATGGAGAACGTGCCGGATTCTATTTTAGCAATGTCCAAAATATCATTAATAATATTGAGCAATTGCATTGACGAGTCGTGGGCCCGCTGTAAAAATTCCATTTCTTCATCTCGGTCATCGCAGTAGCCGTCCCGCACAATTTGAATAAAACCAATAATCCCGTTGAGCGGGGTTCTCAATTCGTGAGAAATATTGCCCAAAAATTCATTCTTTAATTGATTGGCAACTTGCGCTTCCTTGGTTGCGACTTCCAATTCTTTGGCCCTGGATCTGAGACCCTGCACCATGCTGTTTAGTGCTTCTGATAGTTGATTGAATTCCCTAATTTGGAAATTTTGTGGCACTGTCTGCGACGCTTCTGTATCTACTTTCATCGCATAGTCTCTCAGTTTTTCCACAGGACGCGCCAAGTCGCGAGACAGATATAAAGTGGCGATGATACTAGCAGCAACCAAACCTACAATTAAATTAAATAAAACTTGCTGAATTTCTTCCAAACCCGACAGAGCGTAATCTAAACGAGAGACAGCTAAAATAATCCACTTGCTGTTCTCCTGTGTAGTTGAAGGACTCGGGATAGCGGCGTATCCTGCTAGCAACTCTACACCATTTCTTTCAAAGGAAAATAGGTGGAGAAAAGCTGTGCCGCCGGCGATCGCCCTTCTGACAATACTTTTTAGTCGAGCGGCATCTGCTTCTTGGTCAATATTGCGGCCCACGCGGTTGATATTCGGGTGCGCCAAGATCGTCCCATCTTGGTCGATCGCCACCGTATAGCCGGCTAAAGAACCCTTGGGAGCGCTGGTTTGCACAGGCAATGCCGACTGCAGACTCAAAGCATAACTCAACTGCAGGGTATTGCCCCGACGAATGTAAACAGGAGCGCTCAACACCAAACTCGCTTGGCTATCGGAGCCTTCTTTACCCGCATCGGGAAAATCCTCAGCCCCCAAAGCCACCTTCTGATCGTTTGCTGTCCCCTGTCGCTGCGGAGGTAAGGACAGACTGATGTAAACGCTCTTGTCGTCCAGCAGCGTTTGCTGCTGCTGTACGGGTGGCCAAAATTTTGCGGGCAAGGACTGAATCGGCTGTTGCCCGCAAGTGCTTGCTATCACTTGATTTGTCTTTAAATTAGTCAATTGCAAGCAATCAACCTGCGCTGGCAACCGCTGCCCTAATTGGGCGATAAACTTTTGATAATCCTTCGGATCTACCGACTGCAACATCGAGCTTTCCGAAGCGCCGATCAGATTCGACTTCAGCGATTTCGCCCACTGTTCAATAGTGTCTGCTTTTCTGACTGCACTTTCTGTCAAGTTTTGACGAGCAGTTTCCAGAAGCGTCGAGCGTGCCTTGCGATAGGTAACATACTCCCCCACCAGTAGAACAGGTACGCTGAGCAACAAAATCCGCGACAGTAAAATACGGCGAAAGGAGGATTGACCTAACTTAACCATAGGAAATATCTAAATTAAGGTGCAACACCCAACAGCGACCATTACAGTGAAATAAACCAGACCGAAAGCATGAATCTGTCTAGGGGGCTCTGCTGACTGGACAACACAGCTTCAGAACAACATTTAAACACAATTATAGAAGCCACTGTAGTAATCTCGATTCTAAGTGTGTGGACTAAAAGATGCTGAGCAATTTGTTGGGCAAATGCCTGTGATTTCGGTCACACTTCCCTTCACAATTCTCGGAGCGAGTGACACCCGATCGCCCAGATGCCTATTTTTCAGGCTGCAGAAAGCGTCGGGTGGACATACCGCAGTGGCTTGAAGCTAGAATCGCATAGATGCACTCGCCCCCAATTAACAGGCAAAAAGTTCGGTTTCCGGTTAGTGTACAGAGATCATTCTTGCTCGATCGGACTTTTTCTTTCCCAAGGCCTTCGAGAAATGGGCCAGAGATGGGCGATGCGAGATTTTGCACCTTGTCAAATATTTCTTTTGCCATCTGATTGATTCAGTGACAATAATTCACCTGTCAAACAAAAAGAATGAGACGATCGAGCTGCCGATCAACTCTGACAACCCTAATGTGGGGAACCTTAGCTCAAACAGTGTACCCACGCTCGGTAAATTCGCGGTCTCGGCAATAATCTCCATAGCTTAATCGATGAAAAAAAACTTTAGCAATTATACGTATTATTACACAAACAACCGTCCGAGATATCATCACGCATATTTGATATCTCCCCTTTTAGAAATGCTGGCGACACTTCAGCAGACCAGCAAGACAAAACTCCGAGTTTTGGATCTCGGCTGTGGCAATGGCAGCCTCAGTCACGTTATCGCAGAGCACGGCTGCGAAGTTGTCGGCGTTGACAGTTCAGCGGCCGGAATTGCCATCTCCAGTCAAAGTTTCCCCGAATGTCAGTTTATCGAAGCAGATATTTACGACCTTCCAGATACCGATACTGTGAACTCATTTGATGTTGTCTTAGCTATTGAAGTAATCGAACACTTGCTTTATCCTAAAGAGCTAGCAAAAACTGCGAAAAAATGCCTCAAGCCGGGAGGAAAATTAATTATTTCCACACCATATCACGGCTATTTAAAAAATCTGGCTTTAGCGGTCTCTGGCAAACTAGATAAACATTTTACCGTTCTTTGGGATAACGGTCACATTAAATTTTTTTCAGTAGAGACGCTGACCAAGTTATTGACATCTGAAGGATACACAGACATAAGATTTAAATTTGCTGGTCGGTGTCCCTATCTTTGGAAATCAATGTTATGCTCTAGTAAGTTTTCAGGATAACCTAAAAACTTATGAGTTGTGAGTGGTCAATAAATTAAGTTTTTTGACTAGACCACCAGGACTCATAAAAAGTAAAAGATAACTTTCACTCACAAAAAGTAAAATGACTGTTGGCGTTTGGATATTAGGCGATCAATTGTGGGAGAACCAAGTTGCTCTCAACCGCACAGATGATAAATCCTCCCTACCGATAATTTTAATTGAATCTTGGCAGCACGTTCAACAGCGGCGCTACCACCAACAAAAATTAGTATTAATTTGGTCGGCAATGCGGCACTTCGCGAAAGAATTGCGCGACAGTGGATGGCAAGTTACTTACACAAAATCGGAGGACTTTGAAGCACCTCTCAAAGCTTGGATACAAGCTCAGAATATCACCGAAGTGCGGGTGATGGCTCCGAACGATCGACCTTTTTTACAGATCGTTCAAAACTTGCAACTCCCCTGTCAAACAACCCTAATTCCCAACAATCAATTCCTCTGGACAGAAACAGAATTCAAAGATTGGGCTTCAAGCCGCAAACGTTTGTTAATGGAAGACTTCTATCGAGCCAGCCGCCAGCGTTTTCAAGTTTTAATGGATAGCAGCAATAAACCTGTGGGAGGGAAGTGGAATTTTGACAAAGAAAATCGTCAGCCACCCAAAGGAAAACTGGATACCCCGAAACCTCTATGGTTTGAACCGGACGCCATAACTCAAGAAGTTATCGCACAAGTTAAATCTCTATCTTTCCCAACTTACGGCAAGATTGAACCTTTTCGCTGGGCGGTTACACGAGAGCAAGCACTGCAAGTATTAGATAATTTCATCGAACAGTCTCTCCCCGCTTTTGGCTCTTATCAAGACGCGATGGTAACGGGGGAGGAAACAATGTGGCATTCCCTAATTTCTCCGTATCTCAATATTGGATTACTTCATCCTTTAGAAGTTATTCAAGCCGCCGAAACAGCCTACCTCGACAATAACTTAAATTTAAACAGCGTCGAAGGTTTTATCCGCCAAATTCTGGGCTGGCGAGAATACATTCGCGGTATGTATTTTTACGTGGATGCTGATTATTTTGAGAAGAATTGGTTCAACCACACTCAGCCGCTGCCGGAGTTTTTTTGGGACGCTAGTAAAACAGATATGAACTGTTTGTGCCAAGTTTTAACTCAAGTCGAAGGCAGCGGTTACGCGCATCACATCCAGCGGTTGATGATTTTGAGCAATTTTGGCCTAATTGCGGGAATCTCGCCCCAGGAGCTAGAAAAATGGTTCCACAGTGCGTTTGTGGATGCTTATGACTGGGTAATGCAGACTAATGTGCTGGGTATGGGTTTGTTTGCTGACGGCGGTGTGTTGGCCTCGAAGCCCTATGCTGCTTCTGCCAATTACATTAATAAAATGAGCAATTATTGTCGGGGGTGCAAATTCGATCGCACAGTGCGATCGGGCGAAAATGCTTGTCCCTTCAACTTCTTCTACTGGGATTTCCTAGCGCGCCACCGGGACAAACTTCAGTCGATCGGTCGCATGAGCTTTATCTTAGCCAATCTCGACAAAATGCCGCCGGCAGAATTGGCCACCATCCGGCAAAAAGCGGCAGAGTGGCACTTAGTCAGTTGACTGTTGTCAGTTGACTGTTGTCAGTTGTCAGTTGTTAATCCTTTGCAGTGGCTAATAACAAATAACCAATAACATTAATCAATAGTCAACAGTCAACAGTCAACAACGCCCCATGCCCCATTCCCCATGCCCCATGCCCTTTGCAATTCTTATTTTTTCCCTGACTTTTCCCTAAACATTCCACAGCGTTTCCACAGGCAAGTCTGAGGTTTTCCACAGATACGACAAAGTTTTCCACAGAAATTAACGGCACGGTAGCATCTTGCTGCGGAATTGGGGATTTCCTTAACTTGCTGGCTAATTCCTTATAAACCCCCCAATACATAAAGATATGTAACAAAAAATGCCCTAAAAAGCTCATTCTTTGGTAAATCTTTTTTTTATATAAAGGAGTTTGTAATATTTCGCAACATTGACAAACCCACCCCCTCATAGCGCACAATGATGCGACCGACCTAAAAAAGAGCGCTCTGATTTCGGCTGTGCCTGCACCTGTATCCGGCCGAGGGGGGTTTCTGTTTTCAATTTATTAGCGAGACTAAAAAAAATGATGAACCCAACAGTCAGTATTTTTGCTGAAATTCCCGAAACGCTGCACGATTCTCTCAAAACTTACCTGGAAACCCATCCCGAATGGGATCTAGACCGAGTATTTTGCGCGGCCCTGTCGCTGTTTTTGTTGCAGAATGCCGATAGCGGTACGCCTGAAGCTTCGCGCAGTTATCGCCAAGCTGCGAGAGTTTATCTCGAAACTCTGTTTCAATCTCCTCAAGACTTGCACAGCAACAACGTAACTCCGTCGTCTTAAAGGATCAGGGGAGAGGGGGAGACGCGGTTTCTGGGAAGGATTTTAGTTGACCGAGAGGGCGGGCACTGCAGAGGTGGCAACTTCAGCTTAAAATCCCTGAGAACTATCGCTTATAGCTTAATGCTGAGCCCCATTGCATCTCCCTTAAGAAGCAGGGCGGTTTCATTCTCACGAAAATCAGGCTTTTGTAGGGTAGTGCTACCCCTACTCCCCGTGCCTACCCCCTCCACGGACGAGGGAATCGGTGTTTCAAATATCGGGGCAGCCACGGGGGATTGCCCCTACAAGAGAATGAAACAGCCCCCCGGACTATCAGGGGATGCCGGGAGGATAAGCTGCCTTAATCGTCAAACAGTAGACGGGTAGTACATAAGACGCGCTTGTTGACACCAATGATGCTTATGGCGCACCCTACAGGCTACAAACTAATGGCTGAAGACTACATCATGCCCATGCCGCCCATGCCGCCCATGCCGCCCATGCCGCCCATGCCGCCCATGCCGCCCATGCCGCCCATGCCGCCCATGTCGCCCATGTCGCCGCCGGCTTTTTTCTTCTCGGGTTTTTCGACAATCACAGCTTCAGTGGTCAAAACCATACCAGCGATGGAACCGGCATTTTGCAAAGCCGATCGCACCACCTTAGCCGGGTCAATAATCCCGGCGGCAATCATATCTTCGTACACGTCGGTGAGAGCGTTGTATCCAATGTTGAACTCGCTCGCCCGCACTCGCTCGATGACGATGGAACCTTCAACACCCGCATTATCAGCGATTTGACGCAAAGGTGCTTCCAAAGCTTTCTTCACCAAGTCAGCGCCTACTTGTTCTTCGGCGTCTAAAGTATTTGCGATCGCATCTATTTTTGTAATCAGGTGAATTAGCGTCGTGCCACCTCCGGCAACGATACCTTCTTCCACAGCAGCTTTAGTAGCGTTCAGAGCGTCTTCAATACGCAGTTTGCGGTCTTTGAGCTCGGTTTCGGTAGCTGCGCCGACTTTAATTACAGCGATGCCGCCGGCGAGTTTGGCGATGCGTTCGGTTAGCTTTTCTTTGTCGTAGTCGGAATCCGTCGCTTCTAGCTGCTTGCGGATTTGCTCGATCCGTTTTAGCACGTCAGCTTTGTGTTCTTCGCCAGCAACAACGATCGTGTTTTCTTTGTCGATCGTAATTTTGCGGGCGGTACCGAGCATTTCTAGGGTTGCGGTATCGATGCTGAGTCCGACTTCTTCAGAAATCAGTTGACCGCCAGTAAGAACGGCGATATCTTGAAGCATAGCTTTGCGCCGTTCGCCAAAACCAGGAGATTTCGTTGCTGCGATGTTCAATACACCGCGCGCTTTGTTGACTACCAGAGTTGCCAAAGCTTCGCCTTCAATATCTTCGGCGATAATTAGCAGCGGTTGACCGGTGCGGGCGATTTTTTCGAGAACTGGAATGAGTTCTTGAATCGAGCTAATTTTTTTGTCGGTAATCAGGATGCGAGCGTTTTCGTACTCAACTTCCATGCGATCGGTGTTGGTGACGAAATAGGGAGAAAGATATCCGCGATCGTACTGCATCCCTTCGACAACTTCCAATTCTGTTGTCAGAGATTTCGACTCTTCAACAGTAATTACGCCGTCTTTGGTGACTTTTTCCATTGCTTGGGCAATCATGGCGCCGACTTCTTCGTCGTTACCGGCGGAGACAGTGGCGACTTGAGCAATTGCAGCCCCTTCGACGGGTTTCGCCAATTTCTCGATTTCCAGCACCAAGTGGGCGATCGTTTTTTCAATACCCCGGCGCAGCGCGACTGGGTTTGCACCTGCTGCGACATTCTTCAAACCTTCGCGAATGAGGGATTGAGCTAGAACCGTTGCGGTTGTTGTGCCGTCGCCTGCGATATCTTTAGTTTTGGAGGCGACTTCTTGAATTAAGCGAGCGCCGGCATTTTCCAGGGGGTCTTCGAGTTCGATCTCCCTAGCAACGGTGATACCGTCGTTAACAATTTGGGGAGCGCCGTATTTCTTTTCCAATAGGACGTTCCGGCCTTTCGGGCCCAAGGTGATGCGGACTGCATCGGCGAGTTGATTGACGCCGCGTTCTAGTGCCCGCCGAGATTTGTCGCTAAATGCAACTATTTTGGTCATGTTTGTCTCCAATCGCTTACATTAGCAAATTTAGCACTCTCTGAGGCTGAGTGCTAAGTCGATCGATTTTTGATTGTAGCGCGACTCAACGCTGGGCGGGATTGCGGGGACGGATGGGAGATTTGGGCGATCGTTCCGGGTGGCTAAGGACAGGGCATTGCCGTGTCCCCACATATCTCGTGTCGCCACAGATATAATGTGGTTTGTTACATATCGATATACTCAGGTTTTGGTTGAGGTCAAAACCTAATTTTGATGGCGCGTTATCCCAAAGCAGAATTTTTATTAAAAATTTCTTAACTTGTGTTTTCCGTCATCTACCTTTCGATAGAGCTTCTATTCTTTTTTCAGATTTCTACCTTCTATGGATCGTCAATTAAATAATTTCCCTTTTTTCTTGTGGGATGGGCGTCCCGCCCGTCCCCAATAGACGGGCGGGACGCCCATCCCACAACAGTCATGAAAAGTGGATTTTATTTAATTCTCATCCCTATAGCAACCGCCAAGATTATTAGGACGTTCTTAATTGCTGAAAACCTTGAGGAAGATTCCTTCTTCCTTCAGCATCCATCCGTTACATCCGTTACAAAATCCGCTGCCGAACCTTCTTCCTTCTTCCTTCTTCCTATGGCTCGTTATTCTCGACTGCAAAAACTCGGCTCTTATATGCGCCCGCACTGGAAGCCAACATTCTGGGGCATTTTTTCGCTATTAATTGTCAATGCTGTGGGCGTTTACATTCCCCTGCTGATTCGGAATTCAGTTGACACTCTCCAAGTTGCGACTAAATTTGACGAAGTTTTCAACTTCGTGGCACTAATTCTGATCCTCGCCTCCATTATGTGGGTAATTCGGATGGTGTCGCGGATTCTGCTGTTTGGCGTGGGGCGTCAAGTAGAATTTGACCTCAAACAGCAAATATTTAATCATTTATTAACATTAGAACCGTCTTATTTTGCAGCCAATACGGTAGGAGATTTAATTAACCGGGCTACTTCCGATTTGGACAATATTCGGCGCTTGGTGGGGTTTGCAGTGCTGAGTTTGGCGAATACGGCATTTGCCTATGCTTTGACTTTGCCGGTGATGCTGGGGATTAATGTAAGGCTGACACTGTTTGCGATCGCAGTTTATCCTTTAATGCTGGTTTTGGTACAGTTATTTAGCGACAAACTTCGCATCCAACAGTTAGCCGTGCAAGAGGAATTGTCGGCGATGAGCGATTTAATTCAGGAAGATATGAGCGGGATGTCAGTAATTAAAATCTACGCTCAAGAAGAAAACGAACGCCGAGCTTTTCGCAATTCCAATGCGAAGTTGCTATCAGCAAACTTGGAATTAGCAAAAACTAGAAACTTTATTTTTCCGCTGCTGGGCGGTTTGGCAAGCATTAGTTTGTTGGTGCTGCTTTCTGCTGGTGGGGGGGCAATTGCTAATGGCCAAATTAGCATTGGCGATTTTGTGGCGTTGCTGATTTATGTGGAGCGTTTGGTGTTTCCGACGGCGCTGTTGGGTTTCACAATTACTGCTTACCAGCGGGGAGAAGTGAGTGTCGATCGCATCGAATCAATTCTGACTGTGGAACCGCAAATTAAGGATGCTGCCGATGCAGTGGAACTGGCAACTCCAGTCAAAGGCGAAATTGCAGCTCGCCATCTAAATTATACTTATCCAGGTGCTAAGACACCCGCGCTTAAAAATGTTGATTTTACCATAAAACCGGGCGAAACTGTCGCAATTGTTGGGGCGATCGGCTCAGGAAAATCAACTTTAGCTAATGCACTGCCCAGACTGCTGGACATCGATCGGGGTCAGTTATTTGTAGACGGACAGGATATTACCGAGGTAAAATTGACCGAATTGCGGGGGGCGATCGCCTACGTTCCGCAAGAAAGTTTCCTGTTCGGCACTACCATTAAGAATAACATCCGCTACGGAAACCCTTTAGCGGAACAGCCGGAGATTGAAGCCGCAGCAAAACAAGCGCAAATTCACGCCGAAATCCTCAACTTTCCCCAGCAGTACAAAACAGTTGTCGGCGAGCGCGGCATTACTTTATCCGGCGGACAACGGCAGCGGACAGCACTTGCTCGCGCTTTGTTAGTTGACGCCCCCGTGCTCATTTTGGATGACGCTCTTTCCAGCGTTGACAATCAAACTGCTACCGACATTTTGCGAAACTTGGCAACGGGAACCGATCGCAAAACAGTAATTTTTATCTCGCATCAAATGTCAGCGGCGGCCAGTGCCGATCGCATTTTTGTGATGGAGAGAGGAGAAATAGTTCAGAGCGGCACTCACCTTGAATTGGTAGGGCAAACAGGGCTTTATCAGTATTTGTGGAACCAGCAAAAATTAGAGGAATTGCTGCATTGACAAGTGACAGATACTTTGAGTTATATCAAATCCGCTAGCATCGGAATTAATATTATTCACAGCCTGGACACGGCAGAGCTGTGTCCCTACAATTAATCCGTGTAGGGACACAGCTCTGCCGTGTCCTCTATATAATTCCGGTGCAACCGGAAACGAGATCATAGGATTGTGGGGATAAAGAAGCAACCAAATTTATTGCCCACCGATTTTAATTAGCTACATTACTCAAGGGAATTTCTTCTTGTTGTTGAAATAATGTAATCGATTGCAGACTATCTGAAGCAGCGTCCCAAAGAATGAATTGGAAGCAGTCAGGAATATCGCGAATTGTCAGTGATTTTGAATTAGCCAGCAGGTGAATATTAGCATTGTGACAAGCCCGAAGATTATAGTTAGGTATTCGCTCAGAGAGATGATGAATATTGTGGTAAGCAATATCAGCCGAAAACCAATTAAGAATAGTTGGTAATTTCAGATAACTGCTGCCTTCTATTGCGCCCAGCAGATAGTCCCAGCCCTCTGTTTTGTGGGCGTAGGAACCGTCAAAATTATGCTGAACAAAGAAAATACAGATAAATATCGCTGCAGAACAAGTCATGACAATTGAGTAAACACTCCAGAAAAAGCCAAACCCCAGTAAGTTGCTCAGATAAATCCAGCTACCAACAACACAAATATTGTTGAACAGTAAATCCCAAAATTCAGCCGTCGTATACCAATGTTTGGATTTATAAGAAGCAATAATTGCAGATAAACCCATACCAAAATCTTGCTTGAGACAAGCAAAAATATGTCGGATAAAACCCGTAATTCCCAAGATGAGCGCGAGTCTTGGCTTAATAATTAGATAGAAAAAACCACCGGGAAACAGCATCAATGGGTGTCTGAGTAACTGATAAATCTTTTGACTAAATGGGCTTAGCGCCGCAAATTTTTCGGTGGATATCAATGCCGAAGGGCCTCGGTACATATCCCAATTACCATTATGTTTGTGGTGATAAGCGTGTCCCCTCGACCAGGGGTACTGAGGAATCGCATTGATGATACCTAGTATAAAACCCATAATGCGATTGACTTTTTTGGAGCTAAAAAGAGAATAGTGTCCGCAATCGTGCATCAAAGAGAAACAACGTCCTGAAAAAAGTGTCATCAACACCATTATCGGCGGCAGCAGGAATACAGAAATGGCAGCCGCTTTAAAGGCTAAAAACCATAAAAATGTATAAGGAATCACTGTATTTAATATTTGGCAACTAGCTTTCAAGTTGTTGCTCTTCATATAAGGAGCTAGCACAAAATCCGACTTTTTGATCGCGTTTTTCATTCAGTATGTCTATGGTGTGTGGATCAGTGCTTAGCTTACCATCAGGAGATGCTGGCTATTTTTGGAATTGTTTTATTGCAGGTAATTGGGTGAATCGCGGTTGAAAATTGACCCAGAGTTTACAAAACTGCTGATAATATTTAGTTCATTAGCTCGTCCTTTTGGTGGTTTCGCCAAGCTGAAATTAATCCCAGCATTGACGTAGTTGCTCATAACAAACGGCCAGAGTAATTTCTAATTGTTGCAGAAAATCGATTTCTATTTGACCGTCATTTGTTAGCAGAATAATTTCTTGGGTGGGATGGTATGTCGCAATGATTTGAAGCAAAATTGAGATAGAGGATGGCTCTCTTGACAGTCGTTACAGATAATCTGTTAGCGATAATTCAGTTAGGAATTGCAAGTGATGCGGAACCGTAGAGACTGTATAATCTCATTACATTTGGGGGACAGGGGCGGATTTACGCCGGACTTTCCCCGTTTCTTCCAAAGGTTTTTTTGTTGGAACCGATTTTTGCACATTTATGAGGTTATCACAACTCTGCTTTGTTTACAGAAAAAACTGTGAAGCCTGTCAACAGCCGAACAAATCGCTGCACCGGAAGGCATGAATATCATTGGTTGGTTGCACGCCATTCAGTAATTTATGCCACTATTTTTGCTTGCATCGTCTGTGCCACACTTTACTCTACCGGGTTCTAGCCCAACTCGATCGCACGCTCAAAAGTTGGGATACTGGCGAAAACTTTGTATTGGCGGGCTATAAGCGCGATCGAGAAACCGCCTGCCCCGGAAACCAAAGCTGACACAACATCCACAACCGCAGAGGATTTTGGCTAAAGTCCTTGAGAAGAGAATTTGAGGAGCGATCGCAATTGCCTGCGTTTTTTGTGCTCGGAGATAGCTCGGATTTGCTACAATCTAATCGCACACGCGACTAGAAGGGATTATGACCGAACTATTAGATGAGGCGTTTTCTATTGAAATGGCCGCTCGCATCAAAAGCAACCGTAAAAACTGCTTTGACAACGCTTATAAAGCAGCGTTAGCCACCGAGGGCGCGATTTATGTTCAAGGCTTTTTAGCCGTGCCGGGAGTGCCATATAAACCCATCGAATATAGCTGGATTGAACTCGACGAGCGAATTATTGACCCCACCTTTCCCCATCTCGGTTTCATCGCTCAAGACATTCATTACTTCCCAGTCCAGCGCTTCAGCGTCAAGAAACTCAAAGCAATCCTAGAAGAATCAAAAGAAGATTACCCTGAAGACGACCCGCTGCCGATTTATGGCAATCAACCTTATGAATATTACGGCGATTTGATGTTAGGCGGTAGCGATTACCAAAATGCTTACGATTTGGCTGCAGCTAAATGCCGGGAATTAAACCAACCCAAAAAACAGGATGCAAACTAATTAAAGACTTACCAAAAAATGCTTGGATGTGCCTATTATAGCAGTAAGGTACGTTGCACCCTACGTATAGAGGTTCAAGTAAGTGCTGAAGCTTCAAACCTCGAATAATGAAAAGCAGCCAATAACGGATCTAACTTTTGCTCCCACATCAAATCAGCCAACAATTTAGCCGTCACCGGAGCCAACAAAATGCCATTGCGGTAATGCCCCGTAGCCCATGTCAAATTCTCCCAAGCACTAGCACCCAAAATCGGCAACTCATCAGGAGTAGCTGGCCGAAATCCCCACCAAAACTCCAGAATCGGATAATTTTGTAATTCGGGATATAGCTTAATCGCTCCTGCTAGCAAAGTTTGGATTCCCGCAGGGGTATTTCCCGGCGTGAAATCCACATTTTCGCTAGTTGCACCAATAATAATTCGGCCATCTTGACGCGGCACAATATAAATGCCCGTCCCGAATAGAACGGTTTGCAGGGGCTGGATAACTCCCCAATCTTCTGGTACACATACTGACAGCATTTGTCCCTTTCTTGGAAAAACAGGAACATTCAATAACTGCTCAGACCAAGCACCCGCAGCCAAAACATAACGGTCTGCTTGCAATTTTCCTGCTGTTGTTTCAATGCCAACAACTCGCTTTTCCTGCCGAATAATTTCCCCTGCATTGCCTTGAATAATCTCAATCTGCAATTCTTTAGTTGCTGCCTGAAGCGTCCGAAATAAAGCGCGGTTGTCAACTTGAGCGTCGTCAGGATACCACCAACCGCCTATTACTTCTTGACCTAATCCAAACTGATGCCGGCGAACAGTATCTCTGTCCAACCATTGATAATTAAGGTTTGACAAAAGCGGCTTTTCTTGAGGCTCATTTTGACACACGGGTGCGAGAATTCCCGATCGCCAATATCCCGTTTTCAATCCGGTAATATCTTCTAGCTGTTCCACCCAGGCGGGATACAGTGCGCGGCTTTGCAAGCACAACTCTAGCATCCGACTGGGGGGAATTCGTTCGGCTTGCGGGGCAAGCATTCCAGCAGCAGCCCGCGCCGTCGGTTGTTTAGAATCGGCGGTGAGAACCGCGACAGACGCCCCTCGCAATTTCAGTTCTACTGCTAGCGAAAGGCCGATTATTCCGCCGCCAATAATCAGAATATCTTTAGATGAATTCATTAACTTTTATATGGACTTTCTGGCTTTTTTGACCTCTCGGCTTTCTTTAGGGTAAGGTGCGCTAAGCACACCTTACAGTTAGAATTATTATGCGAGTCTTACAGATTATCTGGCAAGGCGATCGTCCTATCAGCCTTTCTTAACAAACAATCTATGCTTGGGGTTTCCAGACAGTTTCAGAACCTTGACCCCAGAAACCGTCATATTTTGTCACCTTAATATCGCCTAAAACCTTGGTTTGGCAGGACAAACGGCGGTTGGAGGTGGAAGAATGGGGAGGAACCGAAAGTCGGGCTTTTTCGCGCCACTGGGGCTCGGAAACTTCGCCCTCGACGGTGACGGCGCAGGTGCCGCAAGTGCCGAGGCCGTGGCAGTTGATGACTTTGGCATTGCCGTTGTAGAGATCAATGCCGTTTTTGAGCAAAACTTCACGGAGATTGGCTCCGCGATCGCACTCAAATGTTTTTCCTTGCGCTTGTACCTTGACCACAGCAATTTACCCCAATTAGATTTATGTTAATTTTCCTATATATTATCGCATTAAATTCAAATAAATTCATCTAATATGGTAAGTGATATATTACCAATTTCTCGATCGCAATTTCCCATGACAAATCGGCTCTGGATCTACGATACCACGCTGCGAGACGGTGCTCAGTGCGAGGGACTCTCCTTATCTCTCGAAGACAAACTGCGAATCGCTCGACAGTTAGACAGTTTAGGAATTCCCTTTATTGAAGGCGGCTGGCCAGGGGCAAATCCTAAAGACGTACAATTTTTTTGGCGTCTCAAAGAACAGCCCCTAACTCAAGCAGAAGTTGTAGCTTTTTGTTCGACTAGGCGGCCGGGAACTACGGCAGCTAATGATGAAATGTTGCAGGCTATTTTGTCCGCCGGTACTCGCTGGGTGACGTTGTTTGGCAAGTCGTGGGATTTGCACGTTATTGAAAGTTTGAAGACAACGCTAGAAGAAAATCTGGCGATGATTCGAGATACAATTGAATATTTGCGGAGTCAGGGAAGGCGCGTTATTTACGATGCCGAACACTGGTTTGACGGCTACAAACACAATCCAGATTATGCTATTAAAACTTTAGAAGCTGCCGCCGATGCTGGTGCAGAATGGCTGGTACTTTGCGATACTAACGGGGGTACTTTACCTCACGAAGTCAGTCAGGTTGTTCGTGAGGTTTTAGAAGCTTTAGGAACCAATCGTGAAAAATCTTTACAATTAGGAATTCACACTCACAACGACTCAGGAGTTGCGGTTGCTAATGCTTTGGCTGCTGTGCGGGAAGGAGTGAGGATGGTACAGGGAACTATTAACGGTTACGGCGAACGCTGCGGCAATGCGGATTTATGTTCTTTGATTCCAAATTTTCAGCTAAAGTTAGGTTATGATTGCATTGAAGACGAGCAATTAGTTAGATTAACTCAAGTAAGTCGATCGATTAGCGAAATTGTCAATCTTGCTCCCGATGATCATGCTCCTTTTGTGGGTCTTTCGGCTTTTGCTCACAAAGGCGGAATTCACGTCTCGGCTGTTGAAAAAAATCCGTTAACTTACGAACATTTGGAACCGGAAAAAATTGGCAACAGGCGGCGAATTGTGATTTCGGATCAAGCCGGTTTGAGCAATGTTTTGGCGAAGGCGCGCACTTTTGGCATGGATCTCGATCGCAAAAATCCTGCTTGCCGCCAAATTTTGGAAAAATTGAAAGATTTGGAAAGTCAAGGATATCAATTTGAGGGTGCTGAGGCTTCTTTTGAATTGTTAATGCGGGAGGCTTTGGGAAAGCGGAAGCATTTATTTGAAATCAAAGGTTTTCAAGTTCACTGTGATAAAGGTAAGGAGGAAACAGTTAATTCTTTAGCAACCGTGAAAGTGACTGTTAACGGTCAAGATATTCTGGAATGCGCGGAAGGAAACGGGCCTGTTTCTGCACTTGATGCGGCTTTGCGGAAGGCTTTGCGGAATTTTTATCCGGCAATTACTGATTTTAACTTAACAGATTATAAGGTGCGAATTCTGGACGGATGTGCCGGAACTTCTGCTAAAACTCGCGTGTTGGCTGAGTTTAGCAACGGTCAAGACCGCTGGACGACTGTGGGGGTTTCTGGTAATATTTTGGATGCTTCTTATCAAGCAGTTGTTGAGGGTTTGGAGTATGGTTTGGTGTTGGGAGATAGGGAGGCGATCGTTTTAACTATGTCGAGTTATTAGGTTAACGACCAAGAGAAGTTGCCTGAATATCGATGTTTAAATAGATACCAAATACCAAAAGGAGCATCTCAATGAAAGCAGCCAAGCCCAAAATTGGAGTTTTGAGGCATGAGGCTATCTTGCTGCGAGGCAGGAGGAAAGAGTCATATCAATTCCGGTTACACCGTCCGTGATTGTTGACTGTTGACTGTAGAAGGAGGGGTCGAAAAACTGAATAGTTGAGTGTTAACTGTTGACTCGATTTTATGATTCCGATGCAACCGGAAACGATATCAGAAGGAATGAGCCAGAAGAAGTGTTTTTACAAATGTGAGATGCTCCCCTACTTTTGGGAGCATCTCAATGAAAGCAGCCAAGCCCAAAATTGGAGTTTTGAGGCAGGAGGCTCTCTTGCTGCGAGGCAGAAGGAGCCAGAAGAAGTGTTTTTACAAATATGAGATGCTCCCCTACTTTTTCACCTCATTATTATTACCTTCCCCAACGATCGATCGCATTCCTTCGAGCGTCGCGGGAATGCTGCGCGGGTCCATAAACATCACCTTGCTGCTGTCGCTGGTGCCAATTTTTAGACCCATATCCAGATAGTTTTGAGCTAACAAAAATTGTAAAGCTTCCCGGGCAGTGGGGTCATTTTGCAGAGTTTTGGCGATTATTTGCAAGGCTTCAGAAGTAGCTTGAGCTTTCAAAACCTGACTTTGGCGTTCTGCTTGAGCTTTCAGGACGATCGCCTTTTGTTGAGCTTCCGCCTCCAAAATAGTCGCTTTTTGGCGCGCTTCTGCATCCAGAACTTGCGCTTCTGCTTTACCTTTGGCGCTATTAACTGCTGACTCGCGTTCGCCCTCGGATGTCAGAATTGCCGCCCGCTTGCGTCGATCGGCTGCCATCTGCAATTCCATCGATTCCTGTACAGTTTTAGAAGGGATAATATCCCGCAGTTCTACCCGCGTTACTTTCACTCCCCAAGGATCGGTAACAATATCTAAATCTCTGAGCAATATTTCATTAATTTGAGAACGAGCAGTAAAGGTTTGTTCGAGATCCAGTTGACCCATTTCGGCACGAATTTGAGTCAGCACCATATTTACCATTGCTGACTGGAGATTTTCTACTTTGTAACAAGCTTTTTCCAAGTCTACAATGCGCCAGTAAACCACAGCATCAACAGTGATGGAAACGTTGTCGCGGGTAATACAAGCTTGCGGAGGAATATCTAAGACTTTTTCCCGAATGGTTTGCTCGTACACGACGCGATCGAGAAACGGCTTGACAAAATTCAAACCGGGTTCCAGTCTCCTGCCGCTGTATTTACCTAAAGTTTCCACCAGCGCTTCATTTCCCTGATTGATAATCTTGACGGAACCTGCGAGGGCTGAGCCGCCGAGTGCTAAAAATACAAGTAAAAAAAATTGTTCCACGGTCGCCTCCTATAAATGTTGAGTGTTGAGTGTTGACTGTTAAATGTTGACTAAAGACTGATGACTAACTACTAATTGTCTGTGATTAATTACGCATTTTGTTTAAGAATGCAAGAGATTTTCAGGCAAAACTATCAGAGTAGTGCCTTTTCGTCCGACGACAATTACGTTTTGGTTGGGGGGGATAGTGGCCTTCGTGTCTTCGCAGCGAGCTTGCCAAGAATTCCCCTCATAAATGACTCGACCGGCTTCTCCGGGGGGAATTTCTGTTAAAGTTTTGGCTTCCTGAGAATCTGCGATCGCCCTTGCGGTGCCTTTTGGTATCAACCGCCGAGACACCAGCACAAAAACTGTCGAAAATACCATCCACAGGAATATTTGTAAATTAACGTAAGGTAGAACTAGAGAGCATCCAGCTACCGCGAAGGCGCTCAGTCCCATCATAAAAGCGACAAAAGCAGTCGGGAGAAATAGCTCTGCCAAACAGAGCAAAGACCCAGCTATCAGCCAAAGGAGCGTAGGAGTCAAGATCATAAAAAGAATAGGTGATACTATTTAGATCTTAGATTGGAAATTTAAGATTTAAGAATTGCCAACAACTGACTATGCAAGGGTTTGCGACTTGCAGCCACTCAGAGCGATTTTTCGCGCAGCGGTACCAGGTTGAGGCTTCCATCGTACTCGAAGTCTGAGTTTAGTAACTTAAATTACAATTTAAGCCGGTGCAGGCTGGCAGAAACTACAATTTCTACGGGCCCAAAGGCAGTTAAGAAATTGATAGGGGCTAAAATCAGTTTATTCTCAAGCTCATGAATTTGGGCTGGCGAATCATATATCTTCAGAATCTTTTTACACAAACTATTTCGATATGATCAGCAGTTTCTCCGAACCCATTTATTGCCCGAATCTTAGCTGTCCCGATCCCCGCAATACCTTTGGCCGCCAGCACTGTGCAGCGTGCGAAACGGATTTAATTTATCGCTATGTGTGGGTGGTAGGGCAAGCAGCCGAGGAAGTGCCGACGGGTAAGGTAATAGCCGATCGATACTTTGTCATTGCACCTCAAATCTGGCTCGACAGCCGTCCAGCTTTGCCTCCGAGCGTCCCGGAACAACTGCCGGATACGATTATGCCTTACCTGCATTTGTATCCCCAACGGCTGCATACGCCGGAAGTATACGGTTTTTGTTCGCTTGGGGAAGCACCGGAAGCCACAGAAGTGCTGTTGTTGCAAAATGTGCCCATCAATAATTTCGGTCGCCTGTATCCTTCTATTTTAGAAGCTTGGTCTGGGACAACCGCCGCGCGCCAAGTTTACTGGCTGTGGCAAATGCTCCAACTGTGGGCGCGACTATCGGAACAGGGAGTCGCTTCGAGTTTGCTGGTACCGGAAAATTTGCGGGTGGAAGGTTGGCGGGTACGCCTGCTGGAACTGCACCGGGGCAATTTTGTACCGACGCTACGGGACTTGGGAGATGTGTGGTCAGGTTTGGTGGAATCAGCGCAACCCGAGGTGCAGTCGAAACTCGGAGAAATTTGTCAGTTTATGCGCCGCAGCAGCATGAATTTCGACGCGATCGCCCTGGAACTAAACGATTTACTATTAGAACAAGCCGCTCAATTGCCTCTGCACTTAGAAGTAGTCGGCATGACTGATACCGGGCCACAGCGCTCCCAAAATGAAGACAGTTGCTATCCGGTTGCTGCTGATTTTCAATTTAGCAAAACTTCAGGGGGCGAGAAATTAATTCCTTACTTAACAATGGTTTGCGACGGGGTTGGAGGCCACGAAGGAGGAGAAGTTGCCAGTCAATTAGCCGTGCAATCC
Organism: Microcoleus sp. Pol12B5; assembly: GCF_036701335.1. Taxonomy (NCBI): domain Bacteria; kingdom Bacillati; phylum Cyanobacteriota; class Cyanophyceae; order Oscillatoriales; family Microcoleaceae; genus Microcoleus; species Microcoleus sp. Pol12B5. The sequence goes on from NZ_JAUBQQ010000047.1 coordinate 44,349, forward strand.
CTGAAAGCTTTAATCCAAAATTTGCTCGCAGAAATTGCTCAACAAGAAGAGTTGATGACGCCAACAATGGTGATCAAGCAACTCGAAGAAATAGTCCGAGTTGTGAATAATGTGATTTCTGCTCAAAATAATGAGCAGGGAAAAGAGTTGCGGCAACGGATGGGGACGACTTTGGTGATGGCCCTCCAGTTGCCTCAAAAAGTGAAAAATTCCGAGGATTTGCCCTCAAATAACAGCCACGAACTTTATTTAGTCAATGTTGGAGACAGCCGCGCTTATTGGATTGGCAGAAATTACTGTCACCGGCTGACTGTGGACGACGACGTAGCCTCAAGGGAAGTCCAGCTAGGACATTGTTTATATTGGGAGACTCAACTGCGATCCGATGCAGGAGCCCTGACTCAAGCTTTGGGAACGCGGGATGCCGATTTCCTGCGCCCGACGATTCAGCGATTTATTGTCGAAGAGGAAGGCTTACTGCTGCTGTGTTCCGACGGTTTGAGCGACAACGACTGGGTAGAGAAATCTTGGGAGAATTATGGCCCAGAGGTGCTTGAGGGCAAAATGTCTTTGGAAGCGGCAGTTCAGTCTTGGATTCGTCTCGCCAACGAGAAAAATGGTTATGACAACACCTCCGTGGTAGCGACTCACTGTCGGATGTCGCCGGAGAGATTGGTACTGTTTGATCCGGCGGTGGCCTCAGCGCCGGCGTCAGCGCCCGTGTCAGCCTCGGTGTCGCTGCCGCCTTCCCTCGTCGCTGCGTCCCTCCAGAAGTCCGGGAGGGTTCCAGAATCTCAGCTTTCAGAATCGTCCAAACAGTTGTTGTACCCCGAAACTTCCCCCGCCCCGGAACCAGTTCAAAAACGGCGATCCAAGCTGCCGCTGCCCCTACTGGGGGTGTTGGGGCTGATATTAGCCGGCGGCGGTTTAGGTTTGTGGGTGCAAAGCCTCCAAAGCCGCCAGCCAGATCCCGCACCACTTCCGCCACCGCCGGAAACTCCCGCCCCAAGTCCTTCGGAGACTCCCTCGCCCGGGGCCGAGAGTCCCTCGCCGTCGCCCGAATCGACTCCTGCCGAAATTCCGCCGCCCGATAGCGAGAGTCTCTCGCCGTCGCCGGAATCGACTCCTGCGGAAATTCCGCCGCCCCAAGAAGCGGAAACTCCTTTGCCATCAGCGGAGTAAGGGAGATTAGACCTCTTTTAAAAATCCTTTTCCTCAATTGATGGGACGGGCTCTCCGGCCCATCCCACAAGAGTTATTTTTTCTTGTGGGATGGGCCGGAGAGCCCGTCCTAATTATTTTTGCAAGAGGTCTATTGAATTAATTTGAGGCAGAAGGAAGGAGCCAGAAGAAGTGTTTTTACAAATAGGTTGAGTCGAGGGGGGATATTATTCCCCGCCCCTCTCGGTTAGATCTGGGCGTGCGACTTTCACCGCACCCAGC
>NZ_JAUBQQ010000048.1:0-45095 GCF_036701335.1 Microcoleus sp. Pol12B5
TTCTAATTAACTCATAATTTTGCCTGGAATATCATTCTACTATGTATTTGTGTAATTAATTCTGTCTAACTACTTATATTCGCGATATCTTGGAGTCAAATATTTGTCACACAACCAAAGCACGCGGTAGCTGCTAATCGAACTCTTTAATATTGGGCTGTTTTCAGGCCAGCCTTCGGGCGCTTTAAAGATACCTGAGATCGGTCGTTTAGTCACCCACCACAAATGCACGTATAGCGGTGGATCGACATCAACCAGAGTATCCGCCTCATCAAGTCGCAGCCAGACGGTTTCCATGCAACCAAATCCGTCAATAATCCATCTGTCAGTCTGCAAAATTTCCTGATGAGCGCGCTTGTATTCTTCCTGTCAAACCTCAACGCCGCCCGATCGATATTTAATCTTGTCCAAGACGTAAAGCTGCAACCCAGTGATGTCAAATAATCTCTTGCTGAGAGTTGATTTACCGCCTCCATCGTTGCCAAATACTGCTACTTTTTTCACAGCCACTCTCCTTTTAGCGTTACCGATATTAATAGGATACAAGCCCAATCCTTAGCTTGACGGCTTTTCTATACTACAATAATTACGTAAAGTTTTTCCACGTCAATGATACTTTTAGAGTTTAAGGCTAAGGCAAAAACAACTCAATACGCTGCAGACGAAGCGATTAAAACCGCTCAGTTTGTCCGCCACAAATGTGTCCGTTTTTGGATGGGCAACCGAGGTGTGGAACAAAAAGATATGTATCGTCACAATACAGCGTTGAGAGCCGAATATCCCTTTGTCAAAGCCTTAAACTCTCATGCTTGTCAAGTTGCAGATCTTACGGCATATATAGGGCAAAAAAGTGTGAGTAAGGTGCTAGGGCGAGCGATTGCTTTCTTACCCATTACCGAACATACCTCACTGCCCTTGAGAAGGGCTATAATTAGGTTCAAGTTAGTCGTGTTTTAGATATTTCTCAGCCCCCCACCTGCGATCGCCGTTAAAATCGCCACACCAAAAGCTAGCCGATACAACACAAATATCCACGTCTTTTGAGTTTGCAGGAACTTCATTAGCCACGCGATCGACAAATAAGAAAACACAAATGATGAAATCGTTCCCACTATCAAAGCTGCAACTCCAGCATCGCCGATTCCTTGTGCCAAATCACCCTTTAATTCCACTAATCCAGCCAGAGTAATTGCCGGAATTCCTAATAAAAAAGAAAACCGAGCGGCGGCAGGTCTTTCCAATCCCATGAACAATCCTGCTGTTAGGGTGGAACCCGATCGCGAACACCCCGGAATCAATGCGATTGCTTGAGCTAATCCCATCAAAATACCGTCTAAGACAGTTAACTTTTCATAAGTGCGATTGCGCTTGCCAATTTTTTCTGCTATTGCTAAAAGTAGCGACATGACGATCGAAGCAATGGCGATGCTGGCCAAACTCCTAAGTGGCGAGTTGTCAAAATCTGGAACCAATGCCTTGATTAGCAGCCCAAAAAAGACTATGGGTATTGTTCCCAAAACAAGTGCCACCGCCATTTGAAACTCATGGGATTTGTAGTTACGCTGCACCAAGGCTTTTACTGCACCAACAGTTATATTTGTCAAGTCTTTCCAGAAATACCAAAGCACTGCAACAATGCTGCCCAACTGAATCACAGCAGTATAAGCAACTCCCGGATCGCCCCATCCCAGGGCGATCGGCACTACCTTTAAATGAGCGCTGCTGCTGATGGGCAAAAACTCTGTTAATCCTTGTACAATTCCTAAAACAAGAGCCTGCACCAGATTGATTTGAGCCGGCCCGGAAACATCAGCAGCCGGCGTTTGGGCGAGGAGTGCGTCAAGCAAAGCTATCATTAGTTGTAAATTCCCAGTTGTCAGTTTCTAGTAATCAGTTGAATTGAATATCTTGCACCCTTCTGGGAAGCTAGAAGCCCACCCCACCACAAATAAATTTTATTGTGGCGCGGACTGTTCCAGTCCGCCCCTGAAAAGCCGATCGCAAATAGTGATCTTCGGTCTGTAGAATCGCCTTGTTGATCGCCACTATCAGCAATTTATGATCATCGAGCCGAAACTACTTTAACCTACTCAAGAACATTTGCCTACATTTTGCTGATAAACTTAGGAAAGTTTTTGCATCTGATTTCGCTTTCCTTACAGCAACTGCCAACAACCTATGATATTTCCTGAGAACAAAAATTCACTTGTTACTGCTGCTTCAGGCATCCGCTGGCTGAGGCGAATCTTGTCAGCCAGTCTTGCAACAGTGGCGATCGCACTTAGCTTAATACTGCTAAGCGGAACGGCCCCAGCCTTGGCAACTCTTACGGACGATCGCTTTGACGGTACAATATTTGCCCTCTACGCCGGCAACGGTTCCCTAGTTCCTCCTAAAGTCAAGATTGCAGATTCTTTCAAACGTCATAAACCCGTACTGTTAGTTTTTTACACTGATGACAGCAGCGACTCCAAGCAATACGCGATCGTCGTCTCTCAACTCCAGGAATTTTACGGTCGCGAAGCCGATTTTATGCCCATAACAATTGACTCTTTGCCTCCGCAACCGTCACCAGAAATCACCGAACCAAGCCATTATTACGAAGGTTTCGTACCTCAAACTGTCATCCTCGACCAATCGGGAAAAGTAGTTTTTAATGAGAAAGGACAAATACCCTTTGAACAGGTAGATGATGCTTTTCGGAAAGTATTTGACTTGCTACCCAGAGAAAAATCAATCCCGCTCAAACGCCGTGTCGTGAACGAACTTAACGTCGAATTGTCGAAGTAATAGGTAATGGCTAATTGCTAGTCGCTATAGCAATTTTCAATGATTCCTTAACGAGAGTTTTTTTGTTTTATATTGGGTAAGGTGCGCTAGGCGCACCCTACATTTCGGGTGAGACAGTCAACAGTCAAAAGTCAACCATTATTCTCCCTCAGTAATTCTTTACAAACACCATATCGGGTCTCAGGGCAAAATGGACGTGAACTATTTAAACTTTAAACAATGAGTAGAACCTTAATTCCTGTGATTCTGGCCGGCGGTAAAGGTGAACGTTTCTGGCCACTGAGTCGCAAACAGCGCCCCAAGCAGTTTTTGAGTCTCGACGGTAGCGGCAAGAGTTTGCTGCAGGCTACTGCAGAAAGACTATTAACATTAGGTAACGGCTGGGACGATTTGTGGGTGGTAACGTCGGAAATGTTGGCTGCGGGGGTTCGCGAACAGTTGCCGCTGTTACCTCCTGAGAATTTGCTGGCGGAACCGGAGGGCCGGGATACTGCGCCGGCGGTGGCATGGACTGCTATAGAAACTGCGAAGCGTTACGGTGAGGATGCGGTGGTGGGTTTTTTCCCCGCAGATCACTGGATTGGGGAACCACAGGAGTTTATCAAGACTTTGGAGGCGGCGGCGGAGTTGGCGAACAATCAGGATGCGATCGCCACTTTGGGAGTAAAACCGAGTTATGCTTCCACCGGCTACGGCTACATCGAACAAGGCGAGGAAATTGGCAGTTTTGGGGATTTTCCGGCCTATCGAGTGGCGCGGTTTACCGAAAAGCCCGATCGCACAACTGCTGAAGAATTTGTAGCCAGCGGCAAGTTTAGTTGGAACGGCGGAATTTTTGTATTTCGAGTTGGAACAGTCTTGACAGAATTGCGAAATCATGTGCCGGAAATGATGGCAGCTTTGGAAACAAAAGGCGCGCAGGCGTACTCGGAATTACCCAAAATTAGCATCGATTACGCGCTGATGGAGAAGACGCAAAAGGCTTGTGTTCTGCCCGTAGGCTTTAGCTGGGACGATTTGGGAGATTGGAATGCGATCGGCCGTTTGCTGCAAGGAGATAAGCCGAATGTGGAGTTAGCAAAACACGTCGGAATTGATACGAAAGGTGGCATCTTTTATGCAGCGGATGAGAATGAGGTGATTGTGACCATCGGTTTAGAAGATGTCGTAGTTGTCAGAGATGGCAATGTGACTTTGATTGTGAAAAAGGACAGGACGCAGGAGATTAAACAGGTAATTAAAGTGTTGGGAGAAGATGATAAATTGAAAGATTTATTGTGATAGAAAAAGGGCGATTGAGAATCGCCCTTTGAAATTACAATAAATCCCGGAAAAAGCTACATACAAAAAATTATAAAACAGGGTGTTTTTCCAGAAGCTGTTAAAGAGGTTGAACCGGGCGAGCGTAAAACCCATCATTTAATTGTCTTACAGACTAGACTGAGGTTCGGTTTCCCATGTATAATAACTTAAATTATGGAATCAAGCGGTTGAGTACAGAGCGCTATAGAGAAAATAAGCCAATGAACACCTACTTTCAATCCCCTGCTGTCACTCTCTACCAAGGTGACTGCTTAGATGTATTAAACTCACTGCCTAATAATTGTGTCAATCTAATTCTGACAGACCCCCCCTATCATTCTACTAAAAAAGATAACATTACGGGCGACAAAAGATTTAAAAATGATCGAGATTACCTTCACTGGTTAGACAATATAGCCGAGCAATGGCAGCGGGTATTAGCTCCCAATGGCTCTCTCTACTGTTTTGCCTCTAATAAAATGGCAGCCAAAATTGAGGTAATGTTAGGTGAAAGATTTAATGTCCTAGCTTCAATTACTTGGACAAAACCCAATGAACCAGGCTATGATGGATGGAAGCAAAAGGCAAAAAAAGAAAATTTAAGGAGTTGGTATCATCATTCGGAACGGATTATTTTTGCTGAATCAGCATCAGGGGAAAACAACAAACAATCAGCTTTTGGTAGCTTGCTCAGAAAAACCCGCGAAGCTGCAGGGATCTCAACTATTCAGCTAACAGAAGCTATTGGTGAGTATGGGAGTGTCAATCACGGTGGTGCAGTATCGAATTGGGAGACCGGCAGAAACATCCCCAGTCCCGAACAATATCAAAAACTGAAATCGGTGTTGTCTAAATTTAGCCCCCAAGTCCCAGAATTACCTGATTATCAAGAAATAATCAGACCTTTTTCTGTAACTGCCGATATACCATACACCGATGTTTGGGATTTCCCAACAGTTAGACCTTACCGGGGTAAACACCCAGCAGAAAAGCCATTAGATATGATTACTCATATTATTGAAGCCAGTTCTTATTCGGGTGATATGGTGCTGGATTGCTTTGCAGGTTCAGGTGTTGTTGGACAAGCAGCCCAAATGTTAGGTCGTAAAGCTATGCTGATTGAGATTGAAGAAAGTCTGTGTCACAAAATAACTTTACGGTGTTCTGATATATCACAGCCATTACCAAAGTCTAAAACATCAGAATTTGACTGGAAAAAGGAATTTTTGTTTCAAAACTTATTAAATAATGTGTCTTCGGAAAAATAATTAATTAATTATTTTTCCGTTATTTGTGAGGACTTCTTCCATCCATTTTAATGTGCGTTTAACTCCCCAGTCTCTAGCTGCTGCATTACAGTGATGATGTCCCCATCCCAAATTGTAACGACAGTGATTATATACTCCGGCTCTGAGTTCCTTAACATGAAATAAATTTGCTGTGGTAACTGTCAAATCAGGTACATTTCTACCTTCAGCTTGTTCCACGCGGGACGCCAGTTCTTGAGCTAGGATAGGCTTCAAGCAAAGAGGGCAAACGGTACGCTGTTGGCTATCTATTATCCTGTTTTGCTGAAGTAAATTAATATCTATAAGTCCCATGGACTGACATTTAGCTTCTATTTTTGCCTTGCATTCTTCAGGATTCGGTGTGCCTTCTTCTCGCGCCATATCAAGAATTCCTTCGGTTTGCCACACAAGGAAAGATAACTGATATTTAGTAGCTTCTATTTCCGTTTGTGAAGCATACTCATAAATCCTAATTCCTGCTCCTTGACCGCCAGTATCGCTATCTATGTACCCATGCCTTTCAAGAGAGTCTTTAGCACTGGTAGTATCTGGTACGCGGGCAAGGTATTGACCTCCTAGTGGTGAAATTCGAGAGTTAGCAGGATGCCAACCATACTGACTTGGAGGGTAGCTGTTCCATTGAAGTCTAGTCTCATAAAATACTAATAAATTTTGTCCAAGCTGTAAGTCTTTTGGTAAATTTGATTTAGAGGTTGGAGGAATCTCGGAAAAGTATTCCTCTGGATGGGCAAGAACTATGTAACCATTTTCAAATCCTCCTGGTGGTGGGACAACACCAGCTTTCCACGAGCTTAGCGGTATGAGGACTGTGCTACATCGGCGGACGCGGTTTTGATAAACAGTATCTTTCTCTGCACCTCTGGTTTGACCTGTCTTTTCAACTTTTCTAGCTATTGCTGCTGGCAGACCAAGTTTATAGCTCAACCGAGTATTTTTAGCTTTAGCATTTTTTTTAGCTGTCACTCTTCTACCTCTATACCATAGTTAGCAAAGAGAGCAGAAATAGATATATCCAGGGCTTTTGTTAGATTTTCAATATTCTCCAAAGATGGATTGCGCTGACCTCTTTCTATGCTCGAAATGTAAGTACGATGAAGTCCTGAAATTTCGGCTAGGTGTTCTTGTGATAGATCGAGTTCTCGCCGACGCCGCCTTATGGCTTTTCCAAAACGCTTTTTGATATCTATTTCACTTTTTTGCTTCAAGGTACAATTATCAAAAAATGTAGACAATAAATCTACAGACTATAAATAAACTTTTATAGACAATAAGTCTACAGATTATAAGTCAATTAATGAATACTATAAGTAACAAAACGGTCTGAAAATGTTTCCGAGACGAGGAAATTCTCAACAGCAATTCTGCTACCCAAAATTCGATCGCGCCCCATTCGCACCACGCCCAAGTTATTCCCCAAGACACTGGTCAGCCCGGTCAACAGCGCTATCCTAGTAGTTATATAGCCCTTAAACCCGATCGACCCGGAGGCCCCTTGTTTAGCCTAGTTCAAAACAATTCTCGCAAAGGAGAAATTCTAGAGGTCGTCTTCCGCAACGGTTGGGACTACATGAAAAGCCTCCTAACCGGCCGCAAAACCGACGCACCCAGTCTCCCAACTCCAGCAGTTCTCCGCAATATCCTCGTCGAATTAGGCCCAGTATTTGTCAAATTGGGTCAATTGCTGAGCACCCGTCCCGACCTTTTACCCGCCAGCTATATCGAAACTCTCTCCACGCTACAAGCGGAAGTACCGCCCGTACCGTGGTCGCAAGTAGAAGCAATCGTCCGCCTGGAACTCACACAATCTCTCGAAAATACCTTCGCCAAATTTAACACCGAAGCCATCGCCGCAGGTTCCATCGCCCAAACCCACAAAGCTACTTTAAAAGACGGTCGCGAAGTCGCCCTCAAAGTTCAGCGCCCCGGTATTGATATTGTCATCGAACAAGACATCGCCGTGCTCCGAGGTTTGGCAGAACTTGTCATGCTCACAGACTTCGGTCAACAATACGATATTGTCGCCCTAGCTGAAGAATTTGCGATCGCCCTGCGTGCAGAACTAGACTTCATTCAAGAAGCCAGCTACACAGACGAACTGCGCCGCAATTTATCTAAAAGTAAATGGTTTGACCCTACACAAGTTGTCCTACCAGAAATTAACTGGGAGTTAACTACAAAAAAACTCTTAGTAATGGAGTGGCTGAACGGAGTCCCGATTTTGTTAGGCGATTTGCAAGGAATTCGCCAAAAAGGAGATGTAAATGCCGAACGCGAAGAAATTACAACGCTACTTTGCCGCGTTTTCTTCCAGCAGTTGTACATCGACGGATTCTTTCACGCAGACCCGCATCCCGGCAATTTATTTTATCTCAAAGACGGCCGCATAGCTTTGCTAGACTGCGGCATGGTCGGCAGATTAGACCCGCGAACTCAGCAGAATTTGACCGAAATGTTGCTGGCAATTGTCGATTTAGACGCTCAGCGCTGCGCTCAATTAACTTTGGAAATGGCAGAATTTGCTCAGCCGACAAGTTTAGTTAATCTAGAGAACGATTTAGCTCGAATGCTCCGCAAGTATTACAATGTCAGCTTGTCGCAAATGAACTTGTCGGAAATTTTTTATGAGGTGCTGGAAATCACCCGAAAAAATAAAATTCGGCTGCCCAGCAATCTCGGTTTGTATGCAAAAACTCTAGCTAACTTGGAAGGGCTGGCGCGCTCTTTTAATCCCCGGTTTAATATTGTAGAGCAGGTCAAACCGCTGATGACCGATATGTTTCGGCGTCAGTTATTAGGAGATGATCCGATACAAGCTCTGCTGAGAACTGCTCTGGATCTCAAAAGCTTATCTTTGCAATCTCCGCGACAAGTGGAAGTGCTTTTAGACCGAGTTACTTCGGAAACTTTGAAGTGGAACTTGACACTAAAAGAACTCGATCCGCTACGCCGCACTCTGGGGGATTCTGCGAACCGACTTTCTTTTAGTATTGTCGTGGGTTCGCTGATTGTGGGGGCGGCAATTATTTCTTCAAACGCACAAACTTCTCAGTTATCTTTTCTGAGCACTGGTTTGTTTGGGGCGGCAAGTTTTTTGGGTTTTTGGTTGATTATTAGCATTCTCAGATCAGGGCGTTTGCGGAGTTGATTGGAAAGAGGAAATAGGGAAAAGCAGGAGATATAGCAATTCTTTCGGAAAGCGCGAAACTGGCTTTTTTGTGAACGACGAACCGCAAAGACTCTCTTGACGGCTATGTTGATAAGAGAAGAGAAAAATTTCACAATTGATGCGAGGAGTCGTATAGCATCCTCAACTATTAAGCAACATCTCTGACTTAAGATAGGCGATCGTCCGCAGCCGCTAAGTCTAAGCTAGAAATTGTTCCATAAACCTAATTGAGGAAAAAAAGATGAGTAGCGGTCACGCCAGCCATAAAGGTTCTTCCACAAAACCCAATACCAACACTAACGGTCAAATTACATCCCCTGACGACCAACCCGCTGACCCGCTAAATCAAGAAACATCGGGTTATCCGTTCCATAACGAAGCAATGGAAAATCCTGTTGCCACCGCGCGGCCCGACGAAGAGGCTGAGTCTGGCGAAGAACAGCAATAGTTATATCGATTAAATTGTCATCGATATGCTATCTGCGACGCGGTTAATTAGAGGTTTGATAAAAATCAGGTTTGTACTAATTACATCTTGCACTTCCATAGTCCGCCAGGGATTTGAATCTCCGGCGGACTATTTGGGCAAGTTGAGTAGTACCTAAAAACTTCTAGACTAAAAACTCAAGTCCTTACGAGAAACCTATTTAACATAAAATTAAAGTTAGGGATTATTACTAAATGAGCGGGATGAACCAAGTAGTGAAACAGGAAAAATTGCCGGAATTGGGATTAGTCTGTATTACAACATCCGATGCAGTTCGCTTTCGCACGGTCACACGGAAGCGACTGTTGCAACTTACAGAAACTGAACAAGAAACAGTATTGCGCGAGCTTTATACAGACAACTTAAAGCGGCTTGACAAAGCGATCGACTTCTGTTGTGCTAATCAAATTAAGCTCTACCGCATGACTTCCGCACTGTTCCCTTTTGCAGATACAGATTTGGGGGAAGCAGTGCTACATTCCATGACTGAGGAATTGCGGATTATCGGCGATCGCGCTCTTTCTTTGGGCATCCGCTTGGTACTCCACCCGGATCAATTTGTCGTCCTCAGTTCCGACAAGCTTTCTGTAGTTGAAAACAGCATTAAAATTCTTGCCACTCATGCTTTAATTTTAGATATGTTGGGACAGCCCCGATCGCCCCTGGCACTGATGAACATTCACGGCGGCAAGAGCGATCGCACTTCGCAGCTTAAATCAGTCATCCGCGATTTACCCGAATCTATTCGATCGCGCTTAACCTTTGAAAATGACGAATACGCTTACAGTTCCTCGGAAATTTTAGAAGTTTGTCTCGATACCGGCGTACCAATGGTTTTTGATGCCCACCACCACGTCATTCACGAACATTTAGAAACTTACGACGATCCCAGCGTTGCCGAAATGCTCGCAGCAGCCCGCACAAGTTGGTCGGTTCCTGAATGGCAATTAGTGCACATATCGAATGGCAGAGAATTTTTTGCCGATCCGCGCCACAGCGATTTAATTACAGAAATGCCTAATTGCTATTATCAGGCTCCGTGGATTGAAGTAGAAGCTAAATTTAAAGAGTTAGCGATTGAAAAGTTGCGCGCCGAATGGTTGTCTGCGAATGTTCCACAATTTAGCAATGTCTCGTAGGGTGGGGTTTTACAAACCATCTTTGCCTAACACGAATAATCTCCAAAACCCGCCCCGCCCAACGGTAAATCGCGATGTCTCGTAGGGGCGGGTTTTACCAACAATTATTGCCTAACACGCATAATCTAGAAAACCCGCCCCGCCCAACGGTAAATCCCAATCTACCTTTTTGTTAATACCAATTATAAATTATGTGTGGACGATACACTTTAACTACTTCAGGTCAAATCATAGCCGAATTCTTCAAACTTTCGGCAGTTCCCGACATCAAACCGCGATACAATATCGCCCCAACTCAATCAGTTGCCACAGTCACAGTTTCTCAAGAGCAAATGCAGCGACAGTTCCAATTTATGCGCTGGGGTTTGATTCCAAGTTGGGCAAAAGACATGAAAATAGGCAGCAAGATGATTAACGCGCGATCGGAAACTGTAGCCGAAAAACCTGCTTTTCGCAGCGCCATCAAGCACAGGCGATGTTTGATAGTCGCTGACGGTTTCTACGAATGGCAACAGCAGGGAAAGAACAAACAGCCTTACTATTTTCAAAAGGCAGATGGGGAACCTTTTGCTTTTGCCGGTTTGTGGGAAAATTGGGAGTCTCCAGAAAAAGAAAACATTGTATCTTGCAGTATAATTACTACCGCTGCTAACGAAACAGTGCAGCCGATGCACGATCGAATGCCGGTGATTCTCCCCGACAGCGATTGGGAACAGTGGCTCGATCCTGCTGTTAAAAATGCTCAGGAAGTTTTGCCCTTGTTAAAGCCCTATGCTGCTGCGATGAAAGCAAAGGCGGTAAGTGCGATCGTCAACAGTCCAAGTAGAGACACTCCCGAATGTATTAGCGATCGGCAATAAATGATGGGAGCGGACAACACCGAGATAGTGTCAGTTATGATGTAAAATGATGTTTGAGTTGTAGCTTTGGTTTTCTAAGGATCAGTTTAACTCAGTTGTTATTTGCTCAAACATTTTTTTATCTTAACATCAGTTAGAGGACAAAAAATATGATTGGATACGTTACAGTCGGCACCAACAATCTTGAACGTGCAGCCAAGTTTTATGATACTTTGCTTGCGGAAATTGGCGCTCAACGATTCATGGAATTCGACCGATTTATCGCATGGAGCGTTTCTCCAGAGATGCCAGGATTTGCTGTTGCAAAACCCTTTGATGGCAACGAAGCAACTGTTGGTAATGGCGTAATGATCGCACTTCAAGTTGACAGTCCAGAAAAAGTCAACTTAGTTTATAACAAAGCGATCGAACTTGGCGCTAAGGATGAAGGAGCAGTGGGGTCAAGAGGCACGTTACCGGGGTTTTATGTGGGATATTTTCGGGATCTAGATGGGAATAAGCTGAACGTGTTTTATATGATTGGGCCAAACACTTAAGATTTTTATTTTTCGTGAGGCGAGCCTAAAAAAAGCTATTTCCGATCGTTAGCTATTAGTTATCAATCCATACATAAGAGTTGATAACTAATAACTAATGACTAATCACTAATCATTAAATTAACTGTCGTACATCCGGGCTTCAGCCGCCTCGGGATTTTCCTCGCAATACTCGTCAAAAGCCGTTTTTTCAAGCTTCATCGATCGCTGGTGAGAAGCCTCAGCCTGCATTTCCTCTACAATGTCCCACGCTACCGCGCACTCTCTAGAAGTAGCGCCTTTCTCGGCACAGATAGTTCTGGCATCCGCGATCGCCTGTTCGATTTGTTCCTCAAATAAAACACTTTTCGGCTTCTCGACAAAATCGCTTTTTGTCAAGATATCCGTTACCGAAATAATGCCCAGCAGTTTGTCTTTAATCACCGGAGCTCGGCGGATTCGGGTATTGGCGAACAGCCTCGCCACGTATTCCACGCCCAAGTCGGGATTCACCGTGATGCACGGTTTGGTCATAATCTCGAAGACGCGGACTTTCTGCGGGTCTACTCCGTAGGCTGTTACTTTGTAAACAATATCCGTTTCCGTCACAATGCCGTAGGCGTCTTGTTCGTGGCGGCGTTCCACAATTAACGCGCGCAAACACAGTTCGTTCATCATCGCCACCGCTTCAGCTACAGTTGCCGAACCGCGAATGGTAACAACTTCTGTTGTCATAATATCTTGGGCTTTCATCATCATTTTTTATTCCTTCCCGCTGATAAAGTCTACTGCGTCCCGATTTGGGGCTGTCCATTTGATTTGCGATCGTCATTAGGACTTACCCTCAGAAACCCGGTTTCCACCAAAATGTTGGGTTTAGTAACGATAAATCCGGTCTAGCAACTAGGTTTCTGAGAAATCGTGCGATCGCAAACTAATCATAAAACCTTTAACGGCACTCGGAATGACAAGTTGCCTGAAACAGCCGATCGCTCCCCCGGAGCCTCTGGAGTCCGCGATTTAGCCCTCAGACGGGACTAGCGTGCGATCTTCCAAGCAAGAGTGAAGTATTGCGATCGATCTTTGAGCTTGTTGGGATCAGATTTTCCAGCCCCAGTCTCAAAGAAGCAAAAGTTAACACAAACTAGGCAACTGCTTGCGCTCGCACAGATCCCCGCCTCTGATAAACTTGATTGCTGGGAGTGCAAAAGAGCACAAGGCACGCATCAGCAGTTGAGAGGATCTAGTTCGTGGACAATGTAATCGGTTTAGAGATTATCGAAGTAGTTGAGCAGGCAGCCATCGCCTCCGCTCGCTTGATGGGCAAAGGCGAGAAAGATGAAGCCGACAGAGTGGCTGTAGAAGCCATGCGGGAGCGCATGAACAAAATTCATATGCGCGGGCGCATCGTGATCGGCGAAGGCGAACGCGATGACGCACCCATGCTTTACATCGGCGAACAAGTAGGTATTTGTACCCGCGAAGATGCCAAAGATGTCTGCAACCTAGATGAATTGATCGAAATTGACATCGCTGTTGACCCCTGCGAAGGTACTAACCTGGTAGCTTACGGTCAAAACGGTTCGATGGCAGTTTTGGCAATCTCTGAAAAAGGTGGTTTGTTTGCGGCACCGGATTTTTACATGAACAAATTGGCTGCTCCTGCGGCTGCTAAGAATCATGTAGATATTCGCAAAACGCCCACTCAAAACCTCAAAATTATCTCTGATTGCCTCGGCCGCAGTATTGAAGATTTGGTAGTGGTCGTGATGGATCGCGATCGGCACAAAGGTTTAATTAAGGAAATTCGGGAAGCGGGTGCAAGAGTTCGGCTGATCAGCGACGGCGACGTTTCGGCAGCGATTTCTTGCGCGTTTTCTGGTTCCAACATCCACGCACTTATGGGTATTGGTGCAGCACCGGAAGGTGTGATTTCTGCAGCAGCAATGCGCTGTTTGGGCGGTCACTTCCAAGGGCAGTTAATTTACGATCCGGCTGTCGTAAAAACTGGTTTGATCGGTGAAAGCAAAGAGAGCAATATCGCCCGCCTGAAAGAGATGGGCATCACAGACCCAGACAAGATTTACAATGCTGAAGAGCTGGCATCTGGAGAAACTGTTCTGTTTGCAGCTTGCGGGATTACCCCCGGAACGCTGATGGATGGAGTTCGCTTCTTTGGCGGCGGCGCTCGCACTGAAAGTTTGGTAATTTCTTCTCAGTCGAAGACTGCTCGGTTTGTGGATACAATCCATATGTTTGACCAGCCTAAATCTCTGCAATTGAATTAGTGATTAGTTAGTGGTTAACAGTTAAATGTTAACAATTAACAGTTAACGGTTAACAGTCACCGGTGATTAGCAATTAGCGATAAACTAATAACTAATAACAGGTGACTGTTAACACCTAAGCAAGAAATAGTGACAAATCACAGATATGAATATTGCAGTCATAGGTCTCAGCCACAAAACAGCGCCGGTTGAAGTTCGCGAAAAACTGAGCATTCCAGAACAGAAAGTTGAAGCGGCGATCGCCCAATTGCGCGGCTACCCCCACATTCAAGAAGTTGCCATCCTCAGCACTTGCAACCGCTTAGAGATTTATATTGTTACCAGCGAATCCGAGCCTGGTGTGCGAGAGGTTATTCAGTTCCTTTCAGAATGCAGTAAAGTTCCTTTGCAGTCTTTGCGCCCTCACCTGTTTATTTTGCTGCACGAAGATGCGGTGATGCACTTGATGCGAGTGGCTTCTGGCCTCGACAGTTTGGTGCTCGGAGAAGGACAAATTTTGGCTCAGGTGAAACAAACTCACAAACTCGCCCAGCAGTACAAAGGTGTAGGCAGAATTTTAGAGCGCTTGTTCAAGCAAGCTCTCACAGCAGGGAAGCGAGTTCGCACGGAAACTAGCATCGGTACCGGTGCAGTTTCTATCAGTTCGGCAGCAGCAGAATTGGCTCACATGAAGGGTCAGCATTTAGCAAGCAGCAAAATTGCGATTATCGGTGCTGGCAAAATGTCGCGGCTTTTGGTACAGCATTTGCTCTCAAAAGGAGCTAGCCATATTTCGATCGTCAACCGTTCTGTGCGGGGCGCTCTAGAGTTGGCCGGTCAGTTTAAAGATGCTCAATTGCACCTGTATCAGCTCTCGGAAATGATGCAGGTAATTGCCAGTTCTGACTTGGTTTTTACCAGTACGGCAGCTACCGAGCCACTGTTAAATAAAGCTAAATTGGAAGCGGTTTTAGATACGAATCGCCCTTTGATGTTGGTGGATATTTCTGTGCCACGCAACATTGACTCGGATGCGAACGAACTCGCTAATGTGCGATCGTTTAATGTGGACGACTTGAAAGCAGTGGTAGCTCAAAATCACGAAAGCCGTCGCAAAATGGCAATGGAAGCTCAAGGCTTGCTGGAACAGGAAGTAGAGGCTTTTGATCTCTGGTGGCGCAGTCTGGAAACGGTTCCTACTATTAGCTGTTTGCGGGATAAGATAGAATTGATTCGGGAACAAGAGTTAGAAAAAGCTTTATCGCGTCTGGGTTCGGAATTTTCGGAGAAACATCAAGACGTGATTGAATCTTTAACAAGGGGGATTGTGAATAAGATTTTGCACGATCCGATGGTACAGTTGCGCGCTCAGCAGGATATTGAGGCGCGGCGGCAAGCGATGCAAACTTTGCAAACACTGTTTAATTTGGATGTGGATGTCAATCAGCAGTACAGCTAGTTTGTCATTAGTTATTGGTCATTAGTCATTAGTCAGTTGACAGGAAAGCAGTTAGCCGTTGACTGGAAAGCAGGAGTCATATTATGCCCGGTCAATTACCATGAATAAAAATGCCTCCAACCCTTGCGGCTAAAGCATCATTCGGGAGGGTAAATTGCTCGAACCTGATATCAGTTATCATTCAACCAATAACTAATGACTAATAACTAATGACTAATAGGCGAATTTGTCAAATAATCCTACTGATTGCGGGGCTATGGCTGGTTTTTGAATTAGCCTCCCGCATTGCAGCAGAAATTCTCTGGTTTCAGGAAGTTGGATATCTTCAGGTTTTTCTGTTAAAGCTGAAAACTCAAGGGTTGTTGGGGACGATCGCAATTGCTGTTTCTTCTGTCTTTTTGCTGGGAAATTTGGCTTTAGCCCGCCGCCTGCAACATCCCGCAGAGGAAATGAAATCGCCGGTTGTGGAGGCGCTATTCACTTCACTGGGGGCGAACAAAACGGGGAAGAATATCGGGAGGAATTACGAAATACCTGTTGCTAAATCCCAAATTACCTTTTCCTGGCTGCTGTTAGCAGTATTCGGATTGAGTTCGCTCACAACTTTTATAATAATTCACTGCGGGCTGTTAGCTGCAAATAGCCTCACCTATTTCGGTATAGCGGGGAATTTACCTCCACCGCCCGTGCAGTTGGGAATTGAGTCAATCCAGCATGGGGCGGTGCAGCTATTTTCTCGCTGGTGGCAGTTAGGCTTGTTGCTGGGGACAATGTTAGCTGTGGTAATTAAGCCTGATTTGTGGCTGCGGGCGATCGCCATTTTTATCAGTTTAGCGATCGGGCTTATTGCCACCAGTCGCTGGACAAATGTTTTGCAATATTTTAACCCTACTAATTTTAATAAAACAGACCCTATTTTCAATCACAATATTAGCTTTTATGTATTTATTTGGCCAATTTTAGATTTGCTAGGATTCTGGCTGACAGTTTTATTTTGGTACAGTTTAGTATCTTGTGCTTTAACATATTTGCTGTCGGGAAATAGCCTGAGTCAAGGGAGATTTTTGGGGTTTTCTCGATCGCAGCAGCGGCACTTGTACGGGTTGGGTGCAGCTTCCATGCTAGCCGTTGCTTTCCGCTATTGGCTGGGGCGCTACGCATTGCTGTATGCGCGGGGAGACGTTACTTACGGGGCAAATTATGCTGACGTGACAGTGCGACTACCCGTCTATGGATTTTTGAGTATTTTGGCGGGGGCGATCGCCGTTTTGATGCTGTGCCAGGTTTACCAATTCAAAATTAAAAATGAACTACTAAAAAAAATTATTTTAGCATGGGTGACTTTAACTCTTGTGGGAGGTTGGCTGCTGCCACAAATTGTGCAGCAACTCATAGTTCAACCCAACGAACTAGCACGAGAACAGCCGTATATTCAGCGCAGTATTGCCTTTACTAAAGAAGCCTTTGACCTCAACACAATCGAAATAAAAACATTCGATCCCGCCGGAAAACTTACTTATGCCGACTTAGAAAAAAATCAACTTACTATTAGCAACATCCGGCTATGGGACAAGAGGCCGCTGCTGCAAACCACCCGACAGTTACAGCAAATTAGACCATATTATACATTTCCTGATGCCGATATCGATCGCTACACAATCAAAAATGAAAAAGCGCAAAAGGGAGATTCGGACAGCCAACAAGTGTTTCTGGCAGCGCGGGAATTAGATTACACAGCAGTTGCCCCCGATGCTCAAACTTGGGTGAACGAACACCTAGTTTACACTCACGGTTACGGCTTTACTCTTTCTCCCGTAAACAGAGTCGGTGTCGGCGGTTTACCGGATTATTTTGTCAAAGATATTGGAGTTGCAGCCCAGAAAGGAGAGACTGCTTTGGAAGTCACTAGCGATCGAATTCGGGCTAGTATTCCGATCGGCTACCCGCGCATTTACTACGGCGAAATCACCGATACAGACGCGATGACGCCCACGAAAGTCAAAGAATTCGACTATCCTAGCGGCGAAGACAATGTTTACAATACTTACAGCGGTAGGGGCGGAATTGCGATCGGTTCTCTGTGGCGGCGCTGGCTGTTTGCTAATTATCTCAAAAATTGGCAAATGGCGCTGACGCGCAATTTTACCCCAGAAACTAAATTACTGTACCGCCGAAATATTAATAAAAGAGTCCGGGCGATCGCTCCTTTTTTGCGCTACGATTCGGATCCGTATTTAGTAGTAGCCAACGCCAATCTTAGCCATGATGATATAGAAAAAGAAAAAGATAAAACTAGCAACAAGATTAAACCTTCACCCTCGGCTACTGATAAATCTCCCAACTATCTTTACTGGATTATCGATGCCTATACAGCGAGCGATCGCTATCCATATTCTGACCCAGGAAAGCATGAGTTTAACTACATCCGTAACTCTGTCAAAGTAGTAATTGATGCCTACAACGGCTCTGTTGACTTCTACGTTGCCTATCCCTCCGATCCGATTATTAACAGTTGGATGGCTATCTTTCCAGGACTCTTCAAACCCCTTGACAAAATGCCTCCGGCTCTCCGAAAACACATCCGATATCCAGTAGATTTGTTGAGCATTCAATCCGAACGCTTGCTAACTTATCATATGGAAGACCCGCAAGTATTTTACAATCGAGAGGATTTGTGGCGAGTTCCCAATGAAATTTATGGCAGCGAACAGCAGCCCGTAGCACCGTATTATTTGATTATGAAGCTGCCAACGGAAACAGCAGAAGAATTTATTTTGCTGCTTCCATTTACACCAGTCAGTCGCAACAATTTAATTGCTTGGATTGCAGGTAGATCTGATGGTGGCAATTACGGAAAATTGCTCTTGTACTTGTTTCCCAAACAGCGATTAGTTTACGGACCAGAACAAATAGAAGCTTTAATTAACCAAGATCCAGTTATTTCCGAACAAATATCTCTCTGGAATCGCCAGGGTTCAAAAGCAATTCAAGGAAACTTATTAGTAATTCCCATTGAACAATCTTTACTGTATGTGGAACCTCTTTACCTAGAAGCAGAGCGCAATAGTTTGCCAACTTTAGTCAGAGTTATTGCTGTCTACGAAAACCGCATAGTCATGGCAGAAAATCTTGAATTGGCACTCAAGGCACTTTTTCAGCAACAATCTACTAATAAATCGGTCATTATTCGACCTGTAGAAGGAACAGCACCAGCTTTAAATAGTGAATGATATCAATTTCGGTGGCACCGACGGTGCCACCGAAAACGATATAAATTACTGCGATTGCTGTTCGCTAGCAGCCTTAATATCCTGCCACCAAACATGGACATAGGGCCACATCAATCTCTCGTCTGCTCCAGAATCTAGTTTCACAGTCACCTCATAACGGTCAATATGCGTGAGTTCGCCAGTTTTGCCATTCAAATACAATTGTTTGGGATTGTCGGTGATAATTTCTACCCTTTGATTCAACAGTGGTCGCATTTGAGTAGAAGAACCCTGAAACGGATTTTGGCCTTTGAGCACATAGCCACCAATCAAAGATAAGTACATTAAAGCCAGGAAAAATACCGTCAATAAACCCACAATTCCCAGGTTTTTTTGTGGTGAAAAACTGGTATAAACGCTCGCATATCCTACGCTCATAGTTCCAAAAAACAACAAATTTGGCAGGTACAGCCCATCTTCCAGAAACACGCTACCAAAAAGCATCAGGGCTACCTGAAAACCAAATAATGCAGCCACCCAACTCCACCCAGTTAACAATGATGCAGATAGTAGCCAACTCATTGCTAGAGTAAGGGCGATGGCCATTGCTATTGCCCCAAGTGGTGCTGCATAATCGTACTGTCTGAAGGGAAGAAGAACAAAAAATACTAAAGCATATGCAAAACCCCCAAAAGCCAGCGCTAATCCACTAATTATTTCGTTCCCGTTCAGCATGGCAAGGAATTTTTAGAGCACTAAATTGAAGCGTTCGCCTTCTGTTGTGATAGTAGCCGTTGAAAATTCCCAGCGGACTAATGCCAGACATTCTAACCGTAGGGTGCGCCACAAGAACCTTACCGCTATATTTAGGGGAGGGAATTCATTTGTGAACCAAGCGTGCTATTCCAGTTTCCCAAGGTGCAAGATTAACGATGACCGAAAGCACCAATCAGCCACATCAGAAAGTGAAATTTTCAGAAAACCAGATTATTTAGGGTCGATCGACTTAACAAATTGTTGCACAGGCTGTGGTAGAGCCGGCACAAAAGTCTTTCTAAAACCCCTAACATCGAACACTCGCCACAAAATACCTACCGCTACCGTCAAGAAAAATAACGCTCCCAAAAAATTGAACACAGTAGACAGAAAACCGCTGTCCCTTTTTTTCGGAGGTGTAATATGTTTCATGCGATATACAGCCGGCTCGTAATCTCTCGCCTCCTCGCGATTACGCCGCGGTGTTTTGGGCCGCGAACTCGCACTGCGGCTCTCAGTCAAACCCGTTTTATTAGTTTTAGTAAAACTGCTGGGCGAGTTTAGCTCAGAAGCGCCGCGGGTTCCCGTTAACTTACTAGCAGAAGCCCCCGTGTGACCAACAGCAGCATCCTGAATTCTGCTGTTATGGCGCTGAGTCGATTTGCGTTCGGCGAGGGTACGCATCAAACTTTGCAATTGCTGAGTCGCCGCCGGCGGGCGTTCCCCTTTCCTCGCCCAATTTAACAGCATCGCCCCGGTAATCCCGCAGAGATTCGTAGCGCCTACAGAAGCCAGCCGCTTCAGCAGAGGCTGGCTGTTGGACACAAAAATCACCAATGCGTCCGGGTGTTCTTGAGCCAAACCGTAAACGCACTGAGCCGTCGCCACCACCAGCATTGCTGGCTTGCTTTGATTTTTGATCGAAGGTTCGAGAGCGCGGTGTGTTTCCTGAGCGTCAGTTGCAATCCAGCCGCTGTCGGCAAAAAATCGCATAAACTCTCTAGCTACTTGCTCTTGAGCTTTTTCCACCGCTTGCCCTGTCAGACGATCTATTTCGTCGTACACTACTTCTGGGATATAGCAAGTTCCCACCTTCGCATATTCTTGCCAAACTTGGGTTCGGCCAGTCATTAAAACATCTGCATCAAAAGTTACCAATACAGGAGGAAGTTGATTAGCCATGACTGTATCCTATAGGCTCAGATAACTTATTTAAACTTAATCGATCGAGTTTAAACAAATTTTGGGTTGTAAAAAAATCAACTTTTGGTAGTAGATAAATTGCCCTGGGCGCTGGTATTAATGGGAAATTAGTAGTTAGGAACCCGATCACCCTTCAGTTACCAGTTCGATCGCTCAATTCCTATATTCCACTAATTTACCGCAACCCAAGAGCCTATTACCAAAGGTGCCCGACTACTGCTAATTCCCTATTCCCAGACGGCCAGCCAAAGCCGGAGTCAACGGCAACAGCGCAGCAATCATCAAGAACAAAGCTAGCAAACCCAAAGCCGCGCGAGCGTCGTCAGGCTCAGTCAGCTCGTTGAGGCTCGGCCGCTCCAGATTCCGCTGTAAAATCAGAATCACGATCGCCCAATACAGAGCCAAAGGATTAACTAAAGAAACGATCGCCAGCACCACAAAAGTCGCCAAAGTAGTGCGACTGGCTATTTTCCGACCGTAGATGGCTTGCACGATTCTACCGCCGTCCAACTGTCCCGCCGGCATCAAATTAATCGCCGTTATTACCAAGCCCAACCAACCGATAACTACCAGCGGGTGAACGTCAACAATCTGCTGCTGCAACGCCGAACCCAAAACCACTTTTGCCAAAGTTCCCACCAAAACCGAGCCCTTGAAAAATTCTGCGGGAATTTGGAACAAACTGCCGGGGTGAGACAGCAGCAAACCCGTTACCAGCATTAGCACAGAAACTATTCCCCCAGCCGCTGACCCGGCAAAAGCGATGTCAAACAAAACTTTACGGTTGGGTAGCAGCGACTCAAAACGGTCGATCGCTCCAAAACAACCTATCTGCAAAGTTGGTATAAAAAACGGCCAACTCAAGCCAACCTTGTACCGATTTGCCAGCACTCGGCGAGCAATTTCCCCAGATCCTAAAACCGCCCAAATTCCCGCTGCAATTGGCAGAACTTCTAGATATCTAGCGGGCGAGTTAAAGAAATCGAAACTTAGCAGCAAACCGCCTGTCTCTAAGCTAGTAGCAATTGTTGCCAGCAGCAGCACGACTGCTAGGATTTTTTGAGACACGGTTGTGGGCTGCGGGTCGTTGGTGCTGGGCAAGATAATAACTACGGGCTTCTCGTCCTGATTTTCTACTAAAAATAGACGGTAGCGATCGTTTAATTTTTCTTCCAAACTTGCCGTCAAACGTGAGTGTACTTGTTCTGGGTCTCCTCGGAGATTGCCTTTGAGAATTACCCCATCTTGATAGGGAATCGTTTCTGTGGCAAAGAAAGTATCAATTCCAAAGATGCCTTGAATTGCCTTGAGGTCTTCCACCGGAACGGGAATTATTTCTGATTCATTATTCGCAGGCGACGAGGTGACGATCTTAATGGTTTCTGGGCCTGGTGGTCGCTGCGACTCAGGAGCCGAGAAAGCATCGCTTTGGGATTTTACCTCAGCAGCATCCGGCCGCGGCAGCACTGTATCAGATGCAGCCTTACGCAATTGCCGGCCCAGATAAATGTACAATCCCGTGGATGCCACTAGCAGCAACAATACCGCAACTAGATTGAGGTAAATTCCGGCAGCGAACAAACCAAAGAACAGCAGCCAGGGACTCATCAGCGCAACAGACTGCAACCAAGCCAAAATTCCCAGTTTGCCAAAAGGTCTGGCGCGATAAAATCCCCAACCCAGAATTCCCAGAGCGACCAATACGAGCGCAATTGTTGCCGTATTTTCCGATGCAACTATAGGCATTCCGGTTGCTTGCGCCAATAGGGGCTTTAATCGGTCGATCGGGCTGCGGTCGAGTAATAGCATTAAATTTTGGGGAACATGAAATAGAGTTGTTGGGAACATATCCAAACCTGTCGGAAACTAGCCTGATTACTAAGGATAACCTCTGAGGGCTACTCGGCCCACAACCTGCTGCTGGTGCTGTTTGAACATCGCAGGATCTAGTCTATTGACACAATAGACCTTTTATGATACCACATCGGCTGTGTCAAACCTATACTCAGAAAGGTAGCAGTGTCGATCGCCCATAAGCAGGAAGATTCGCCCAGTTTGGCAGGTGGGGCTTTTGCTTAGGATTTGTTTTGGATGCCCGAAATCCAAAACAAATCCGAAGCAAATAATATCTCAGCCTCTCTTTTCTTGGCAGGAGAAAACTGCTGAAACCCTTGATATCATTAAATTTGTGTAACGGGTACGGCAGGACTTGAACCTGCGGCTCGCTGCTTAGAAGGCAGCTACTCTATCCAACTGAGTTACGCACCCAACTCAAAAATTGCTAACAACATTATTGTATCGGTGCAGTGTGCGATCGAGCAAGTAAATTATTTGATGACTTACGCAGAAACCGCTTTTATCTAGAAAAATATGGCTTGCAGCGCGATGGTTCGGGAAAAAAACCAAGATGATGAGAGTGTCTTTGCCTTCAAGACTGTATCTGACAAAAGCTGGAGGGACTCACCTGCAAACCGCATAATTGTCAATTTACAATCAAAACTAGGTAGGACGTAAACTCGGGTAAAGTATTTAGAGGTCGAGTTGAAACCCCAATATTTGGTCGCTCGGATATCTCTCCCCAAATTAAGCTGGAACTCAGACAGCAAAAGAGTCACAGGTGCTTTTTCCCAGATGTCTATGGGTTATGTTAACCTCGCCTAGTGGCAAAGCCTAAAACGCTGACCGCATTACCGAAAAACCAGAACTCGTCCCCTGATTTGAGGTATGAGCTGAGTCAGAATGACTAATTTGCTGATATTGAGTTATGTTGGCTAACATTATGCTCGACTTGATATTTGATAAAAATGTGGTAGAACTAGGATTGAAAGACTCAGGTGAAAATCCCTGATGGTACGGAGCCTCTATATAAGCTTCCTCTACGGCATCAAAGCAAAACAGTCAATCGCCTGCTCGGCACGAGCGAGAAAATCAAGCGTTGCCAGTACAGCAGTCGTAAATTCTGCGCGGGGGATTTTCCTTCGTGCATAGATTTATACGCCAAGGCAGAGAGACAATCTCAGCTTAGATATTTGTTAGCATTTGTTAGCAAAAAAGTATCGGAACGCTTGAGAAGAGAACCATCTCTGGGTGATCGGGAGCAATCCTGCTAATTTAAGTGGACTCGCTGAATCAAGAATCCCCTCGCCTTTAGGCATCGGGAGTGTCAAAAGCACAGCACCTCGGCCATGACAGGAGTCAAATCGCAGTGTCATGTTTATTCTGAAACGGCAGGATGTTGAAATAACCAATTTTCAACACCCAAAACGGGATCAACAAATTCCCATTCTCAATTATCAGGGGCAGACTTTTCGCCTGATCAGCGCCTTCAACGGCAAACAAGCAGAAGACGCCAGAGCCTTGTGGCGGGACTTAACCGACAACCGAGGCAAAGCCTGTGTTCTGCTAGAAGAGCCCGATCGATATAGCGTCTGGGGAAAAGTCCGTTTAGATCAGCTTGCCGGTGAAGAACCGGCAGGGAATGAAGCAGCCAAAGCGCCACTGTTCGCGCAGGCTTGTCTGCTGCTACTCCAAGCTGTTTACTTCGATGTAGAAGACCTCTTAGGTGCAAGGCAAGCCACATCGTTTCAGAAAGATATCGCCAAGGTATTTCAGCAGGGAAACTTCCCCCAGGCAGACTCCCCGGATGCGATAAAAAACTGGCTAACCGTTAGTCCCTTGCAAACTCACAAGGTGCCTCCTTGGCAAGAGCAGCATCTCAAAACCTTATTGCAAGAACTCCACCGCTTGGGCAAATCATATTTTGGCAATACGGACTTCGCGGAGGGAGTGAGCGATGTGCTGCAAGATATGCCAGCACCGGATCGGACTCAGTTTCTAGATTGGCTGAAACAATCAGCCCTCAACAAGTTGTGGATCGCAGGATAGAAAATCTGTGACAATTTCTCAGAGAATTGGATCCAGATAATTCAGCTTAGATAATTGCACTGTAGGGGGTACGCGATATACAAGTTGGATTGCCAACTTGTATTGACAACCAAATTGTTGATTCGGTTTGGATGCCACCTATGGTCTGGCAATTTAACTCAGTTTCGATCGCATTTCCCACTCACAATCATTGATACGAGTGGGGAAGAGTGAAAGCAAAAAAACAGCTCCCTCAACCTTTGAGGGTATAATTTCAGAGATAGATTTGGTACTGTAAAAACCTTAATGGTGGAGACATCTACCGTATATCTATCATTATATTTCCGGGTACAAGATCGACTAACGACTAATTTATTGAATTAGTAAATAGAGATTATTCTTGCTTAGTCTTTCTATAGTGTACGAGGGCAAAAGTCCCGACGACACACTGAAGACGCCAGTTATTCCGGAAGCGTCAGATCTAGGTTTTTTAAGTTTTTTTGGCGAAAGAATCCTCATCTACAATCAAAGATTGAGATGGGGTCAGTTCAACCGCTAGTTAGGTCTCGTGGAATCCCTATGAGTAGCACTTCAGAAAAGTCATCTACATCTTCATCTTTACTGTCAGCTCAGACCCTAGTGATTGCAGGAATTGTCTGGGCTGTCATGGCGCTGCTGTTTTTTTTGCTGTTCAGCGTCCCCCTCTCTGCAGAAGAGGGTTTACCTCTGTGGTACTCGATCGGCACTTATATTTTTGAATGCGGAGCATACTTGGGAGCGGCTTTAGTCTGTTTTAGAAACTGGCAAAGCCCCCACATGGTCAGTGGGCGCAACGTCTGGCTGGGCATAGGTCTGGGGATGCTGTTCTATTTCATAGCCGGCGTGCTGTTCGGGATTTGGGAACTCTATTTCGGGTTAGACCCGGACGTGTCTCCAGCAGATGCGTTTTATCTGGCCAGCTATGTGGTACTTATCGGGGGCATGGTTGTAGCTGTGACTTCCAAGCGGCTGAATCTAGAAATTTGGCAGTGGGCTTTGTTAGCGGGAATTGCAGCCTTCGGGATAGCTGTAGCTATTTGGGTTGCTGCACCTGACTCTTGGAGGGCCCAGCTAGGAATGGCTCCGGCAGCCACTCAAGAAGAAGTAGTGACATCTGCACCAGCAACCGCTGCCACAGGAAGAGCGCCTGCTTTGGAAAATTCGTCTAAGTTACAGGCAAAAGCAGACGCGACCGATGCTGCATCAGCACCCGAAGAAGAAGAAGAAGCAGAAATCAAAGCTCCCGCATGGGTGATGGCACTTGACAAGCAACTGGCGCCTCACAAAAACGCAATCAATTTGTTTTACATCGTTGGGGATGTTTTTCTGCTGATTATTGCTACTGCATTGCTGCTGGCGTTTTGGGGAGGACGTTTTTCACAATCTTGGAGAATGATTGCGGCTGCAACTTTTTCGCTTTACATCGCAGATATGTACTTTAAATGGCGCGATACTCAGGCTGAGGGTAGTTATCAAAGCGGCAGTTTGCTGGAAGTCTTTTTTGTTTTCAGCGCCATCCTGTTCGGCATTGGAGCTATCTTGGAGCATGACATCTCAACCCGTTCTCGCCAGAGCAGGCGCAGTCGTCGCGCAGCCTAGCGATTTCAGATTAGGGTTGCTTTGGTAAGCGATGGGGACGCGAAAGCTTTTTTGCCCTTGTCGGCATCTCTGGGCTTGAAATCGAAAATCAAAAATCATAGTTCGCTGACTGCTAGCCTGCGTCTTTTCACGTCTTTTTGCTGGAAAACTTGGCATGACGCCTACAAAACTCTCCGATTCCGATAAACGCGAACTCATCAGGCTGTACCGGCAGTCTAACGAGAATACTATCACTCTGGCAAAGCGCTACGGAGTGAGCAGTTCGACTGTGAGGCGCATCATTCAGGGGGCTTTGTCGGAGCCGGAATACGAATTTCTAGTGCAGCAAAAACAAAAGCGTTTGTCCGATCGCAGCAGTGTTTCTGAACCGACAGAGGCGACTACTGAGTCGTCGGCAGATGGCGAAACCGATCCTGTAGCTGTCCCCCTGTCGGAGTCAGTCCCTGTCCTGCCGTCAGCCTCAAATTCGAGACCGACAATCCGAAAGCGTTCTAACTCAGTCCCTGAACCAGTTGCAGAACCCGAAACTCGAGGCAATGTAGAGTCTGATTTAGATGTTTCTGATTTGCCAGATGTCCAAGCCACCCATCTTGCCGATCGAAGCCACCGCGCCGTTGTGACTGGTGAACTAAAGGCAATGCTGCCAGCAGAAGGGCTGCTGGCAGGTGAAGACTTTAGGGATTTCGAGGACGACGAGGATGATGAGGATGATGATGAGGATGAAGAGGATTTAGATGACGACTTCGACGAAGATGTAGAGGATGAAGACTCTCTGTTTGAAGGCAGTCTCCTGGGTTCACTATCGTCGGGCGAGTCGATCCTCTTCGAGGGCTTCGCTAACGAGCTTCGGGGTACAGGACTGATTCAAGTTTTGCCTTTAAGCGAAGCATCTCTGCCCAAAATTTGTTATTTGGTGGTCGATCGTGCGGCAGAGTTAATCACTAGACCTCTAAAAGCTTTTGGCGAACTCGGTCAAATTCCGGCGGCGGAAATTCGCGAGAAAACCCTGGCAGTGTTTGACAATCACCGAGTTGCCCGCCGATTTGCTACTCGCAATCAAAGAGTTTTCAAGATTCCTGACAGCAGTATGCTGCAAAAAGCAGCGCCTTATTTGCGAGCTAAGGGAATTACTCGATTGCTGATTGACGGTCACGTATATTCCCTCTAAGGGATCAAATCTATTTAATATTGTACGGTGTCGGATTCTTCTGGATTTGCCTGAAATTTAGGACGCGAGTTTTGGGAATCTGAAAGGTTCCACAGCGGTTGCAGTAGCGCACCTCCGATAAGTCCTGCACTCAGGCTCATTGCCAATACTACTCCTACGGGCATTTGTATCGATTGAAAAAAGATAAAGTTTAAGGATACGGGGGCAGCGTTCTGCACTGAAATAATGCCGATCGCGCTTACTAAAATTGCTACTAAAAAACTAATGGCGAGCAGAGGAATTGTTTTCATAAACCGGTTGACAGGCTAGTAATTTAACTTGTATACTTTTTTATAATTCCAATATGTGTAAAATTTTTATTTTTGCAACCATCCCATTATATAATAGTCTACAATACGATTAGGGGAAAAGTCAAGTAGATGCGGAAAAATAGAGGATTTTTTTAATTAATTAAAAATTTAACAAACATAAACAAATTGACACTTCCCAAACTTAAACAAATCCAAGTGTATTGCAAATCTATAACTGACCCAGCAGTTATCAAAAATACGTAAGGTGCGCTTCGGCGCACCTCACAATCCCAAGCGCTAGGGGAAAAACCCCCGTTGGAATAGGTAAAAACTTAAACAGGTTCTAACTGGGAAATTACCTTTTCCATGTGTTGGGCAACTTGGCTTTCTTTTTCCACAGAATTGGTTTCCATGTAAACGCGCATCAAAGGTTCGGTTCCCGAAGGTCGCAGCAGTACCCAGCCACCGTCTTCAAGATAAAGTTTAATCCCGTCTTTGCGGCCGATTTCCTTAACGCCGATACCTGCTATTTCTGTGGGGGGATTCTTGGTAAAAGATTCCAAAACGGCTGCTTTGTGGGCTTCTTCTAGGTGCAAATCCAAACGTTTGTTGTACAGGGGGCCGTTGGCTTCTTTAATGGCTTCTTCGACTAGCTGAGAAAGCGGTTTGCCTTCATAGGCGATCGCCTCGGCAACTAGCATATCAGCCAAAATCCCGTCTTTTTCGGGGATGTGACCCAAAACGCTCAAACCGCCCGACTCTTCGCCACCGATGAGTACCGCAGTTTCCCGCATTTTTTCGCCGATGTATTTAAAACCGACTGCGGTTTCGTAGATTGTTAAACCATACTTGGTGGCCAAATTGTCCAGCAAGTGGGTAGTTGCGACTGTACGGACGATCGCCCCAGTCAATCCTTTATTCTTAACCAAGTGACGCGCCAGCAGCAACAGTACAGTATTTGGAGTCAAGACATTTCCCAACTCGTCAACAATACCAAAGCGATCGCTGTCGCCATCGGTAGCTAAACCCAAATCCGCCGAATCCTTCTTAACAGCTTCCACCAACTCAACTAACTGTTCCCCCTTGGGTTCGGGCATTCCGCCACCAAACAGCACGTCGCGGTAGGTATGAAAACTTTCGACATCGCAGCCGCAGTGTTCCAAAACGCCGTCGAGATAGCCGCGAGAAGTCGAGTAGAGAGCGTCGTACTTCACCTTCAACTTAGCAGAGCGAATCCGCTCCACATCGATCAAAGTATAAAGAAACTTGAGATATTCGGGTTTCGGGTCAAAACTGGAGATTTTATCGTTGTGGCTGCCTTTGGCTGGGGCATCAGAAGCACCAGCAATATTGGCCACAATTGTATCAGTAATTTCCGGGGTGGCTGGGCCCGCGTAGTCGGGGATGTATTTGATGCCACAGTAAGGTGCGGGATTGTGGGAAGCCGTGAACATCAGGGCTCCTGCGGAGTTGAGATGCTTGGCGCTGTAGGCGATGACTGGTGTGGGGCAATCTCGATCGACCACTTTCACCGTCCATCCCAAATCTGCCAATACTTCCGCCGAGGTGCGGGCGAACTCGTCTGCCAGAAAGCGGGTATCGTAGGAGACTAGAACTGGACGGTCTTTGGTGTAAGCGGTTTCTAGGTAACTGGCGATCGCCCGGGTGACTTTTCGCACGTTGGCAAACGTAAAGTCATGGGCAATCAGTCCCCGCCACCCATCGGTTCCAAACTTAATTTCAGTTGAATTGCTGCTAGCGCTCATTTTATCCACTTCCTCTCGTCCTACTAATCCTACCCGAAGCCATAGCCTTAAAGACGTACTGGCCGTGCTGTTTGTGAGGATTGATCGCCCGTGGGGCCCGCATCAACCTAATCCTCTCGTTGTCGGGACAGGTTTCCGACTCCGACAGAGGACTCGAAACCGCCGGATTTGGCAAAATGTGCCCGCTACCGGGCGAGTCACTCGCTAATTCCGGTTTTGAAGGGTAGGTGGTCGATTCGTTGTCGGGACAGGTTTCCGCCTCCGACAGAGGACTCGAACCCGCCGGATTTGGCAAAATGTGCCCGCTACCGGGCGAGTCACTCGCTAATTCCGGTTTTGAAGGGTAGGTGGCCGATCGAATGGACGACGATCAATTGCGGGCGATTCCCTACGGGATAGCTTCGCTTCACGGGGAAGCTAAACAACTGATCACAAAAAACTGCCCTGGCAATGGCATTAACTAAATGCACATAAATCTGATTCTCATCTCAAATTTAATTTTTTATTTAGAAAAACCGAGCGTTAAATTTGTTGGGGTTTCATAACAATGGTCAGGCTCAAAATACATTTCTAATTGACCTATCGAAATAAATTAACCAAAGTCATCGCTAGATCGTGCTGTAGCCTAGCTTTATTAAGAAATTAGGGCGATCAACCAAAGCGCTCCACAACAAAGATAAAGTATTGCAAGCAGCAGTTTTTTTGAGGCAGACTTGACTTTAATTATTATATTTTAAGACAAATTAAATTTATTTCCAGTCCTCTTTATAGGTCAAAAAAATAAATTAGGATCGCGATCACAGAATGATGGTGATCGATCGCACAATAAATAACGTTATTAACGTGCAACTTATAAAAGATGCAGGCAGTCGAGCGAAATGGCTTATAGCTTTAAGCGTAATGGCTGATGACTGTAAGCGTACAAATGCAGAAAATTGTAGTTAACAACGTTAAAAATTAGGGGAATCGATCGGGTGCGACTTAATAAAAAAACGAGGTTTATCATGACGGGTATTTCACAAATATCTTCAAAATCTTTACCAGCAGCCGACCAACTTCAACAGGGCGCAAGTCAGGCGCCCCAAGGTATTACCGGACTGGACACTGACAAACTCCCAAAAGCTAAAGGTGTCAGCGTTTCTTCCTTCGCAGTTAGCTGGGCAAAAAAATATTACAGTACAGTTGCCGCACGAGAGAACCAAGCGCCACGCCAAATTCTCCCAAGCCTGGATTTAACTAATTTTGACGGAAATAGATCCCAAATAGTTGATAAATTGACAGATACCCTGAAATTAGCCAGCCAGATAGCTTGGAGTAGAGTAGAAGCTCTTTTAGAGACACAAATAGAGCGACACGCTATCGATCCAAGTTTAATTAATCCTTTAGAAATTGCCGCCGATTCTCGCACATTATATCGGAAAGCAATAGACGCTTATGCGGATAGAGAAGCTGTTTTCCGCTTATCAGTGCTGGTGGGAAAAGATATTATCAAAGTGAGGCGAAAATACTCAAAGACAGATCCGTTAGTGCTGGGATTTGTGACAATGGAGTTTCAATACACTAGCAAAATATTGTTAGGATGTCTTTCGGAATCAGAGAGAGCGGAATTTGCGCCCTACTTAAAAGTTGTAGACGACTATCTGCACATTCCCTACGGAGAGATTAACGAGGCGGCGGCGAATCAGCCCTCGAATTCAAGAGCTCTATTAGCCGTTCAGCATTTGTTCCAGCACACGACTCAGATTGCTAGTGCAGTGTATGAGCGAGCTAGTGCCCAGCATCAAGGATACCGCAGCAGCAGCGGGTATTTGAGCGATCACGAGGTAAAAATTTCTGGTATCCGAGATGTCGAGATTTTTCAAAGCTATTTGTGCTGGTGCGTTTTGGAAGGTAGCATTCACCCGGTACAGCAAGAATTGTTTCCAATTTGCGTGATGTTGTATCCGAAACTTCATGTAAGTTGGGAGTTAGTGCAGGATATGTTGCTGATTTTGTTTTGGGAAATATGCGAGCGGCTTCCTGCTGAAGATTTAACGGTATTTGTACCTTACTTGCGTACTTTGACGGAGATGTTTTCCAGGGATGTGTTTGATAATTAGGGAATTGGGCATAGGGCATAGGGCATAGGGCATAGGGCATGGGGTCGAAAAGCGGAACTATCGCCGAGGGATTTGGCATTGGGAATTGCCAATCTCTATTTAAAACTCCAAGCTGCCACTGCCAAACATCCCCAACCAACAATAAAAGCCACTCCCCCCAGCGGCGTAATTGCACCCAGCCATTTGATGTCGCTCAAACTCAGGGCGTACAAACTGCCTGAAAAGATGAGAGTGCCGGCAATAAAAGCCCATCCAGCGACTGCAAAAAAGGTTTGAGACTCTTGGGCGCGGCTCAAGAGTAAAGCAACGAGTAATAGAGCCAGGGCATGGTACATTTGATATCGGGCGCCGGTCTCAAAAATGGTTAAAGCTCGATCGCTCAATTGATTTTTCAAAGCGTGGGAAGCGAAAGCACCGCCTGCAACGGATAAACCTCCGAATACCGCTGCGACTGCTATAAAAATACGAATTAAAATTAGCGTTGACATAATATTTATTGAATTGGGAAGAAGGAAGTTCGGCAACGAGCAATGTACGGGATGTAACGGATGTAACGGATGTCATTCCGAAGGAAGAAGGAAGAAGGAAGAAGGAAGAGGAAAAAACATCTAATTGTTGATATCGAAGGTGCGCGCTGCGTGCCGTCTTTGTCATTGCCAGCGGGAGCGAAGCAATCGCAGAGTATGGAAATTCACTTGCCTAACTTTGGTAAGGGAAGGTGCGCTAGGCGCACCCTAGGCTGATGAGAAATTAGCTTTCTTGTAGATATTTTTAACCTATTTCCGCACAGCTTCCAACAAGCGAGAATAGTAAAAGCTAGTGCTAGTCATCGCTGTTCTGTTAATAACAAAACCATTGTTTTCTAGGATTTTGATAATATCAGCTTCGCGGTGCTGGTAAGCCCGGGTAGTTTTGCTCGGGCCGGGGAAAAGTTCACCAATTTTTTTGAGGGCGGTGAGTGCTAAGGTTTTGGGTGCAAAACTAAGAATTAGTCGAGATTCGGCGATCGAACTCAGGTGAGCGATCATTTCTGCCGCCTTATTTTGAGGATAGTGGATTAGCACATCCAAACAAATCACTGTGTGGAATTTGCCGGTTAAGGCTTCCAAATCTTGGGCAGCGAAGGAGATGTTGTATAGCTTGCCGGGAACTGCTGTCGATCGATCGTAAGCTTCTGCTACCATCTTTTCAGAGATATCGCTAGCGCAAACAATTGCCCCAGCGTCAGCCAGAGGAATGCTCAGAGAGCCTACACCGCAGCCAGCATCGCAGACACAAAGCCCAGGCAAATTGCCGTCAGCTTGCAGCCATTCGATGACTGTATCCACCGTTTTCTGGTGCCCGGTGCGGATATCTAGCTGAACTTTATTGACTTTCCCCTCGCCGTAAATTCGCTGCCAGCGATCGAATCCCGTCGAGTTAAAATACTGTCTAACTATAGTCTTGTCGTCTACCAAATTCATCGATCTGCCTGCTGCTGATTTATTGCCAACGGTTAGATATTATATAGCAATCCGGTTCGGAAAATGTGCAACTTCCAACAACCGATTTTAGATTGGCGATTTGAGATTTTAGATGAAAACGGCACATCTAAAATCTCAAATCGATCGGGTAATACCAGTTCGCACATTCCCACTTCTTAAATTCTTTAATTTAAAATGGTATAACAGGTTAAAATAACCGATGCCAAGTCAATTGCTTTGTCGCAGCATTTAAATTCCAGCGCAACAATTGACTTGCCGATTTGCCAATAATTCCCGAAATTCCGATCGCCCTTCTCGGAGATTCAGTTGCCAAGGCGATCGCACTTTCGGCATCGCAAATTCCCCACTCCACCAAATTCTGAACTCCCGCCAACAGCGGCAGAGTAGTACCTGCCAAAGTAGCACATTCCAGGGCCGAGTGATAATCTAATCTTACCCAAGCTGTACCTTTTCTGACTTCAATTTGTCGGGAATCCCAAGGATAAACACCGTCAGGCAAACCCAAGGGAGCCAAAGCATCGCTCACTAAAAAAACGCCTTTTTGATACCTACCAGCGCGTAGCAAAAAATCAATCATTGTCGGAGAAACGTGCTTCCCGTCAGCAATTAAACCGCATTTTACGCCCGGATAAACAATTGCCGCTCCCAACAAACCCGGTTCTCGGTGGTGCAAACTCGGCATCGCATTAAAAGCGTGAGTTACCATTGAAGCTCCCCGCTCAAATGCTTGTTGAGCTTGCTCTGCCGTCGCTTGGGAGTGTCCAAGACTGACGGAAATTCCCAAACTTTGCAAATAGGAAATGACTTCACCAGTGCTGTCTAACTCCGGCGCTAAAGTAATTATTTTGACAATATCGGCACAATCTCCTAAAACTTGCTTGACATTTTCTATAGTTAGCGGTAGCAAAAACTCAACTGGGTGAGCGCCTCGCTTCTGGGGGTTGAGAAAAGGGCCTTCGAGGTGAACGCCGATAATTTCCGCTGTTTTGGCTTTATTGGTTGTGGCAACAGTAGTTTGTACAGTGCGGATATAATCAGCTATAGTCGATAGCGATCGCCTAAACTTATCCACCGAAGTTGTCACCAAAGTCGGCAAAAAAGCATCCACTCCCTGATTCCACAAAAATTGACAAATTTTCGGCAAAATTTCAATATGCTTGCTTTCTAAATCAGGAAAAGCAAAACCGAGGGCCCCGTTAATCTGCAAGTCAACACCGCCCAGAGAAAGCCAATCGCCTGCTACATCAAGCACGTGCAAATGGGGAGGACAAATCCGTTTAAATACGGCGTCCATTGGCAAAACTTCTTGAATGATTCCCGTTTCGTCAACAGCAAGCATCTGCAAATCCTTGCAACCGGGGAGGCGAGCATTGAGAATATCTGTGGGTGTGGCAGTTGGGGTTGTAGCTTCAGTCATCCGATTTTAGATTTTAGATTTTAGATTTTAGATTTAATATTCGCTACGGATAAATCCGGTGGCTGGCGATGAGGATGGGGAGCTTTTTGCTTTTTGCTGGCTCCAGGGCTGCTCAGGCGGGGGCTTGTGGCAAAATTGCTTTGAAGGATCAGTTTTGGTACAAAATATCTAAATTTGAGTTAACGCAATCATTTAAAATTAGCATTTATCTGAAATCTCAAATCTGAAAATTTTATGAATCAAGCGACAGTTGGAATTATCATGGGTAGCGATTCGGATTTGCCAACAATGAAAGATGCGATCGCAGTTTGCGAAGAATTCAGTGTTGCTTGCTCCGTGGCGATCGTCTCGGCGCACCGCACCCCTGAGCGCATGGTGGAATACGCCCAAACCGCGCACCAACGAGGCTTGAAAGTCATTATTGCAGGAGCAGGAGGAGCGGCGCACCTTCCGGGTATGGTAGCATCGTTAACCCCCTTGCCCGTAATTGGGGTGCCTGTACCGAGCCGCCACCTGCAAGGGGTAGATTCGCTGTACTCGATCGTGCAAATGCCAGCGGGGATACCCGTAGCAACAGTGGGGATCGGCAACGCTAAGAATGCTGGCTTGCTGGCAGTTCAGATACTGGCAGCTCATCAGCCAGAATTGCTAGAGCGAGTTTTGCATTACCGCAAAACTTTGTCCGAATCTGTACTGAAAAAACAAAATCAACTAGAAGAGCTAGGCTATCATAACTATCTCAATCTCAACAAATAATCCATAAACTTTTGTAGTAAGATTGGAAAGTTTTCCGAATATTGCTGAGCTTACTAGCCGTAAAGAGGGTAAAAGTGATTAAAATGACTGTCGGAAAGAAAAAGTCGAAACAAGTCAGGCGGGAGGCTTTAAATTTGCCAGCAGCTAAATTTTTTACGAAAGTCAACAGGTTGAAGAAGTTATCACGGGCGATCGCCCGCCTCACTCCAAGTTGGCAAGCCTGCATACCTTTAGCTGCAATCATCTTCTTGGTGTGGGGATATGCGGCGGTAGCCCAAACAGCTCCCGCGCCAACCACCGAGGAACAATTAGCAAGCCTTAAGGTGGGCATGGATACCATGTGGGTCATGGTGGCGGGGATGCTAGTGTTCTTTATGAACGCCGGTTTCGGTATGTTGGAAACCGGTTTTTGCCGTCAGAAAAATGCGGTTAACGTGTTGTCCAAAAACTTGATTGTTTTTGCGCTTTCTACAATCGCATTTTGGGCGATCGGCTTTGCCTTAATGTTCAGCAAAGGCAACGCTTTTATCGGCAGCAGCGGATTTTTTCTGTTGAATGTAGCCGACAACAGCCCTGCCACAGGAGAGGCTTATCAAGGCATTTTCGAGTCGCTTAACTGGACGGGAGTCCCCCTCAACGCTAAATTCTTTTTCCAATTAGTTTTTGCGGGAACTGCTGCGACGATCGTTTCTGGAGCCGTTGCAGAGCGAATTAAATTCCTTGAATTCTTAATTTTTAGCTTGCTGCTAGTAGGCATTGCTTACCCGATTACCGGACACTGGATTTGGGGCGGCGGCTGGCTGGCAGACGCAGGCTTCTGGGATTTTGCCGGTTCGACGGTGGTTCACTCGGTAGGCGGTTGGGCTGCTTTGATGGGAGCGGCATTTTTGGGGCCGCGGCTTGGTAAGTACCGCGACGGCGATACTGTGGCGATGCCGGGACACAATATGAGCATTGCCACCCTGGGCTGTTTGATTTTGTGGTTGGGTTGGTTCGGGTTCAATCCCGGTTCGACAATGGCGGTCGATCCAAATGCGATCGCCCACATTGCGATCACCACCAACACCGCCGGTGCCTTCGGGGGAGTTGCTGCAACGATTACTGCTTGGCTGTACCTGGGCAAACCCGACCTTTCGATGATTATCAACGGCATCCTTGCGGGCTTAGTCGGGGTAACAGCGAGCTGCGCTTGGATTAACGTGCCCAACTCTGCCATTATCGGTACGATCGCCGGTATCCTGGTAGTTTTCGCCGTAACTTTCTTCGACAACTTGAAAATTGATGACCCTGTAGGAGCAACTTCAGTTCACTTAGTCTGTGGCATCTGGGGAACTCTGGCAGTGGGCTTGTTTGCTGACGGGCCTACAACTGGACTTTATACCGCAGGCCCGGCAGCCGGATTGCTTGTGGGCGGAGGTTTCGGTCAACTCTGGGCGCAGTTGGTCGGCATTATCTCTGTAGGCGGGATGACCGTGCTGCTGAGTACGATTTTTTGGCTGGCACTCAAAGCTTTGCTGGGTATCCGCGTTTCTGCTTTAGAGGAGGCTGAAGGTTTGGATATCGGCGAACACGGGATGGAAGCTTACACCGGGTTTGTGAAGGAAACGAGCTTGGACAACAGAAGTGAGACCAGCTACGGCGGTTATGGTGGGGGTTCTGGAGGCAAGACTACCAAACTGTAGAGCGTGCAAAGAGATCGACCAATTCAGCTTTCGTGTCCTACATTAGCTATTTATCAGCTAATTCACGCCTTTATTCAGAAAAACCACAATCTGAAATCCGCCTACTTATAAGGAATACCCTGAAAACCCCGTGACTTCAGTCCGGGGATGAAAGGGGGTTGCAGGATTTATCCTGCCTGCTCTCTTTACCCCAGTCGTGAATCTAACATCTCATCTTTTCAATTTAAAAAACTTTCGTGAAAAGTTTTGGACACGACGGGACAGTATGGTAAGCTGAAACAGTCAGGGTTAAACTCCCTTGCCCGAAGTGAAACGGGATATGAGACACACTTTTAGGCATAAACTGGGGGACAAAGTGGGGCGAAAACACTATAAACAGTCGAAACCGAAAATGTAGGTTTCAATCCAGCAAACACAAACTTTTTTACTGGGAATTGTTAAGTAGGGTAGGGCATACCCGAACTCTAGGGAAATATCCTAGTACGCTTTTGGAGATATATCCGCTGGGATGTTTCTGAGTTAAACTCGTCAATTGGTGGTATCCCCACGGTTGAAAGGTTTAAGAATTGCCGCAAGGACAGAACATTTTAAGGTCAGTCCCTGAATTAAGAATCCCCTCAGCTTCAGCCAGGGAAGTGTCAATGCTGTCTATCGTTGTGCTCGCGTTTCAATCTTCCATGCGAACGCGGGCATAATTTTATGTTTAGTTGACCTTTAATGGCTGACATATGGCGTTGCACAATTTGATGATGATTATTGTGGGGTGTCCCGCCTGCTGTGAAAATACACGCCTTCGGGCGAAGAGATCCCATCTGACAAAAAAATCAAAATTATGCCGCTATTATGCAGCGCCTTACATATAGTATTTTCCGATTGCATGAGATGTGCGCCGATAATTGGAAATTGAGAATCTGTAACTAACGAACTTTGCAAGCTGGTGTATTGATTAGAGTTTACCGGCAATTTCTTTCAGTTCTTCAACGATGCGCTTGTTCTTGGGATTCCTGCTGCCATTAAGGCGGGCGGAGACAACAGTGATTATTTCTAGTATATCTTTAGCTAACTCCTCGTCACAGCTAGTATTTTCGGTTTGATTTATAATCACTACCTCTGTCCCAAAGTGTTCGCACAAATTAAAAATTAGTTCAGAACCAAATCTCAGCAGTCTGTCTTTGTGAGTTAATACCAACCTTTCTACTTGATTGTCTGCGATCGCCCGAATTAGATGTTGTAAACCCCCCTTACTGTAATTAACTCCAGAACCTATATCCTCAATGATTTGGAATTGCCACCCCTGAGATGCACAAAACAATTCCAAAACTTGTTTTTGTCTGTCTAAATCATCTTTTTGGTTGTGACTGCTAACCCGAGCGTAAGCAACGGTTAAAGCGCCCTCGCGTTTTAAGCCCAGAAGATGAGCTAGGTCATAGCGTCTGTGACCGTTAGCGGTGCGTTCCGGTATTAGCTTGCCTTCGGCTTCCCACCTGCGTAAGGTGGAAGCACTCACACCTTTAATTTTGGCTGCTTCAGTTATGGTTAATTTTTTCATTTTTGGATTTTAGCATCAGAAATGGGTAATTTCGGTAAGTTTTAGATATATTTTTGTGCACAGCAGCGGCTTTGACAAATCCGATTCCGGTGCCAGAAAGTTTGGTAGGCAGATTTTTTATGGTAAAGTAGTGCGAAAAAGCAAACTTCTGCATCGCCGCCCTTGCCCAACACAGCACAGTGCTTGATTACTACAAGAATTGAGGCTTGAATTGAGCGGTAAAATTTGATGCAGCAATCAGTGCAAATTATTCGGTGTGAAGCCTGCAAATAGCTTGAGTTTATGGAGAAGTTTGGAGGAGGTAGCAGAAGTAGAACTCATAAATCCCTCTTAGGGATGGAAGTTAGCCGATCGAAAGCTGTTCCGGTTTGGGCTTTGCTATCTTTGGTGACGAACGGGGTACTGATACTTACAGTCGCTCAACTACTGCTGCGGGGACACAACTTGACAGAAAGCTTCCAGGCGAATGATGCGGTGACGGCAGAAGCGGCCCAGGAACAAATGGGCCAACCGGTGATCTCTGCAAAGGCAGTGCTAGACGTGCCCGTTCCAGGACCGCGACATAAATGGACTTACCAGCAGTGGGTGACGCAGTTAGGTCGCGAAGCTGAGGCGGCGGCGGCGAATCGACCCTCAAGACTGAGTGTTTTGGCTGGGGATTCTCTAAGTATGTGGTTCCCGACTAAGCTGTTACCAGTCGATCGAATTTGGCTGAATCAAGGGATTTCGGGGGAGACTTCCCTGGGTTTGCTGAAGCGGTTGCAGTTGTTCGATAGAACTGCCCCGGATACTGTGTTTGTGATGATTGGGATTAACGATTTGTTACGGGGAAGCACCGACGAAGGGATTTTGGACAACCAGCGGCAGATTATTCGCGATTTGCGGTGGGCTCACCCCAAAGCACAAGTGGTTGTGCAGTCGATTTTGCCCCATAGCGGGGAACAAGCTACTTGGGAAAATCGCGATCGCCTGTTGGCGATTCCTAACAGTCGGATTAGGGCAATAAATCGACGGCTGAAAGAAATTGCTAGTTCGGAAAATGTTTTGTATCTGGATTTGTACCCGCTGTTTGCGGATGCTGACGGCAATTTGCCAACAGAACTCAGCACAGACGGCTTGCACCTTAACGATCAAGGTTATCTGGTTTGGCGATCAGCCCTGCAACTGTTCGATCAGATGCAGTTGAAAAATGAGTCATGAGTCATTAGTTATTAGTTATTAGTTAGAAAGATAAAGGATAAAGTAACATTCTCCCCAACTCTCCTCCTCCGACTCTCCCCAACTCAAAACTCCCGCCCTCTCCTCAACTCCCCCTCTCCGATTACTCTGCGATCACTGGCTATGTCAAGTATCCACTGATAGATTAAGAAACATGATAGTTAGCTATTTAGTATAGGGTGATACAGAATAACTGTTTGTACAAATGGTGCAATCCAAAAGGCATAGACCATTAGATTGATAGTGGACGAATTAAGATGAGTCCGGCTATACGAAGGCGGGGGGTTGAGGATTGGGGAATTATCTATTGAAGATTTGTTCCGCTAAAACAGGGACTTAAAACCAAATAACTATTGCATCTAAAATCCTCACATCTAAAATCGGCTCGGTCTTCCCGAAAAATTGCTGAGTATGAAAAGGTACAACTAACGTGATCAAAAAAAGTTTAACGATCGGCATCATTGCACTGTGGGTGTTAAGCGTACCGCTGACAGGCACTGCCATAGCTCAAGATGCTGGTGCCGCTACTGCGGTGGCGCCGAATCCGATCGACAGCGGCGATACGGCCTGGATGTTGGTCTCCGCAGCACTGGTATTGCTAATGACACCGGGGCTGGCGTTTTTCTACGGGGGACTGGTGCGATCGCGCAACGTCCTCAACACCATGATGATGAGCTTAGTCATGATGGGACTGATCGGCGTCACCTGGACGCTGTGGGGCTACAGTTTAGCCTTTGATGTTTCCACTCCAGCGTCCGAAGGCTTTGGCAAAGGGATCGAAACCTTCATCGGCGGTTTCGACTGGATGTTCTTGAACAACGTCACGGCCGACAAACCAGATCCGATCGGCTACGCACCGACCATACCCCACCAAGTCTTCATGGTTTACCAGATGATGTTCGCCATCATCACTCCGGCCTTGATTTCAGGGGCGATCGTCGAACGGGTAACATTTAAAACCTATTTCTGGTTCGTACTGCTGTGGTCTACCTTCATCTACTCTCCTTTAGCCCACTGGGTTTGGGGTAGAGGCTGGCTGGGGGCGATGGGAGCTTTAGACTTTGCCGGCGGCACAGTCGTGCACATCAGTTCCGGTGTTTCTGCGGTTGTCGCAGCTTGGGTAATCGGGCCCCGCAAAGACCACTTGAACAAGCCCCACACCCCCCACAACGTACCCTACGTCTTGCTGGGAATTGGGCTGCTGTGGTTCGGCTGGTTTGGCTTCAACGGTGGTAGTGCTTTGGGCTCTGGTTCTTTAGCAACAGTGGCTTTTGTCACCACCATGATTTCAACAGCAGCAGGCGGTTTAACTTGGACAATCCTCGAATGGGTGCTCAGAGGCAAACCGACAGCAGTGGGAATTGCTAGCGGTTTCCTAGCGGGATTGGTGGGCATCACACCTGCGGCTGGATTCGTGCTGCCAGTGGGGGCGCTTTTGATCGGATCGATCACTTCGGTTTGCTGCTTCTTTGGCGTTAGTTTCCGGGCTAAGCTGGGATTTGACGACTCTTTGGATACCTTCCCGATTCACGGCTTAGGCGGAACTGTGGGTGCGATTCTGACTGGCGTGTTTGCGACTAAAGCGGTTAACGCTGCCGGAAATGATGGGCTGTTTGCCGGGAATCCGGGGCTAATCGTCACCCAGTTGGTAGGCATTCTAGCTACTTACGTGTTTGCGGCTGTCGGCACTTTTGTGATCCTGAAAATTTTGGAACAGTTTATGGAACTGCGAGTGCCGTCATCTGCTGAAGACAAAGGTTTGGATATTGACCTGCACGGGGAAGAAGCTTACGGTGAGGATTTTGCCGGCGGTTTCAGTTCGTTTGAATCGAGTTCTCCTTTTGCGCCTAAGAAGATTTGAAGCTGATTATTTGAATAAGTTCGATCGTGTAGAGACTCAGGTATCTGGTCTCTACGCTTTTTTTTGAGTTTTTTTAACGAACCGCGAAGACGCGAAGAGCGCGAAGAAGGAAGAGAAAAAAGGGTTAAGATGAAAGAATTATGCGTTTGATGCCTTCTTTGAGGATCGGAACGTTGAAGTTGATCAGAAGGCCTAGGGTGTTTTTGGTCATTTTAAGATAGGAGATAACTTGGGCTTCATGGATGGGAGCTAGCTTTTCAACAGCTTTTAATTCGACAATGAGGATATCGCCAACCAGAAAGTCTAATTGACCTTCGCCCACTGGATAACCTTTGTAGGTGATTGCTACAGGCTTTTTAGGGTGACAAGCTATCCCCCGCATCCGAAATTCAACTTCTAAGGATTCCTGATACACAGATTCTAAAAATCCTGGCCCCAAAAGCCGATGCACCTCAATAGCCGCCCCAATCACTCTATAAGCCAACTGTTCTAGCTGTTCGCCCAATTGTCTCATTCTTCTTTCTTCTTCCTTCGCGTCCTTCGCGTCTTCGCGGTTCATTTCTTCTTCCCTCTCATTTGTCGATCGTATAAATAGCATATCCCCTCTTCCCTACTGAGCCAATAAGCCCGATCGCACCCCAGGCATTCTAAAATCAAAGGTAATTAACCTAGATTTCTACTCGATACCGCATGGATACTAAAGCTTTTAAAAGATCGCTCCAACAATCGGAAAACTACCACCGCAAGGGTTTCGGACACGAAGCTGAGGTAGCTGGGGTGATGCAGACGGCTTATCAAAGCAGTCTGATCCAGCAAATTCGTGACAATAATTACAGACTGGAACGCGGCGCAGTTACGATCCGGCTGGCTCAGGCTTTTGGGTTTTGCTGGGGGGTGGAACGTGCTGTAGCTATTGCTTACGAGACTCGCCAGCATTTCCCCTCGGAACGGATTTGGATTACTAATGAGATTATTCATAATCCGTCTGTCAATCAGCATTTGCGCGATATGGAAGTTGGTTTTATTGCTGTTGAGAAGGGGCAGAAAGATTTTTCGGTTGTTGATAGCGGCGATGTGGTAATTTTACCGGCTTTTGGGGCCAGTGTCCAAGAAATGCAGTTGCTTAATGATAAGGGCTGCAAGATTGTTGATACTACTTGTCCTTGGGTTTCTAAGGTCTGGAATACTGTTGAAAAGCACAAAAAAAAGGATTACACTTCGATTATTCACGGTCAGTATAAGCATGAGGAAACTGTAGCGACGAGTTCTTTTGCTGATAAGTATTTGATTGTGCTGAATTGGCAAGAAGCTGAATATGTCAGCAATTATATCTTGCATGGGGGCGATCGCGCTGAGTTTCTTGCTAAATTTAGCAAGGCTTATTCTGCTGGTTTTGACCCAGATGTGGATTTGGAAAGCGTTGGTATTGCTAACCAAACTACTATGCTCAAAACTGAGACGGAGAATATTGGCAAGTTGTTTGAAAAAACGATGATGCGGAAGTTCGGGCCGGAGAATTTGAGCGAGCATTTTCTGAGTTTTAATACTATCTGCGATGCGACTCAGGAACGGCAAGATGCTATGTTGAGTTTGGTTGAGGAAAAGCTGGATTTGATGCTGGTGATTGGGGGTTTTAATTCTTCTAATACTACGCATTTGCAGGAAATTGCGATCGACAAAACTGTTCCTTCTTATCACATTGATTGTGCGGAGCGCATTTTACCGGGAAATCGGATCGAACACAAGCCTTTGGGGGGAGATTTGATCGTAACTGAAGGTTGGCTACCGGATGGTAAAATTGTAGTCGGCGTGACTTCGGGTGCTTCTACCCCGGATAAGGTTGTTGAAGATGCGATTGATCGCATTTTGGCGATGAAAGCAGCGGCTGCGATTATGTAATTATATTGTTTCTGCACTGCACTCGGAAGCATATTTTTCTCAGTGCAGGGCGAGTTATCTCTTTGCGAGTGCGATCGAGCGTCTCGCTCGCAAAAAGATATCATTCTGATGTTCAACTAATTTCAATTCATTAATTCTTCCCCATTACCCGATCGCTCGCATTTCTGATTTCTGATAC
Source organism: Microcoleus sp. Pol12B5 (assembly GCF_036701335.1). Lineage (NCBI taxonomy): Bacteria > Bacillati > Cyanobacteriota > Cyanophyceae > Oscillatoriales > Microcoleaceae > Microcoleus > Microcoleus sp. Pol12B5. The sequence goes on from NZ_JAUBQQ010000048.1 coordinate 43,333, forward strand.
TATTCACCCGCGTCATCCCCTCTGTGAATTTCTCCCTGCCTCCAACAAATTATTTTTTAATGAAATATTAAAAATTCGCCTTTTTTTTGGGTAAAAAGCTTGACTTGGCTATTTTGATAAGCTGTTGTGCATTTAAAACGCATAGTGGTATAATATAACATAATGATATTCAGACAAAGTGAATGCCTGCTAAAAATTTTCTAAGTTCCGAAACAAAGGAAACTCTTCAACAAGTATTAAAAGAGCATGATCATCCAGACATTCGGCAAAGAGCCTTAATTTTTTTGTTACTAAATAACGGAAATACACAAGCTCAAACTGCTGAACTAATTGGATGTTCTCTCAGAAAAGTTGCCTACTGGAGTATTCATGGTGATCCCGATAATTTAGACAGCTTTAAAGATAATAGGATGAAGGGTAATTACCGAAAAGCCACAGAAAAATACATTAATTTACTTTTAGAAACAGTTGAAGTAGAGCCTGAGAAATATGGTTATGAGTTCGGAAGATGGACAACAGCTAGACTTGCAATACATCTAGGAGAGCAGACGGGAATTGAGCTGAGTAGTACCCAAGTAAGGAGAATTTTAAAATCAAAAAAGTATGTTTACCTTTGGGCTAAATACAGCTTAAAGGATAAGCAAGATGCCGTAGAAAGGGGTTTATTTAAAGATAAATTAGATGAGTATTTAAAAATAGAAAAAGAATCTCCAAACCTATTGCAGGTATGGTTTTGGGACGAAAGTGGATTTAGTTTAAGAGTAATTAGACGGAAAAACTGGTGTAAAAAGGGGACTAGAAGTAATAAAAGAGGAGACCGACGAAAAGGTCGTATTAATGTTATGGGTGGAGTGAGATACTCAGACAAAAAAAGATGGGTAGATTTTATTCCATCTGGTAATTCTGCTAATTTTTATGCTGTGCTGAAAACTTTTTATGAAGATTTAAAATCCGAGTGGATATTGCAAGGAAATTTAGCAGAAGACTTTAAAGATAAGGGCTGTAAGTTTGTGATAATTTTGGACAACGCTAGTTTTCATAAAAAAGCAGAGACTTTACAGAAAATAGCGTCAGAGATGCCGAATCTAATCATAGAGTTTTTGCCCAAGTATAGCCCTGACTATAACCTAGTTGAATTAGTATGGCATTCCGCAAAGGAATATGTTGCTAATAGATTATTTGAATCCATTGAAAAACTAGAATCACTGTTACATAAACTTTTAAATGAAGGAGAATTAATTATGAAATGGAACCGAAAGATCAAAAACAAAGGTAACGCGAGTTAATGCAGTTTAGATGTCGAACAGCTTAATGTATTATTTAATAATGGGAATTATAGCAAAATTTAAATTTATGTCACCACTCCCATTATTTAAATGATATCCCAAAAATCAACTTTAGTCAATAAGTAAAAACTCTTTATCTTTGCGCCGCAATTTGAAACTGCCCAAGGAACACGAACGATACAAAAATCGATGCAAAAAAAGGCGAATTAAGCTTTGTAGGCTATCCTAGATTGTCTGGTGTCTGCGTGAATCACGAAACGCAAGAGAGCGATTTATGCCATCTCCGACTTAAGGGGGATGCGAGGCGGAGCGAGGCTAAATTAGAAACAAGATCGATCGCCTGGGGGGGTGGCAACCAGCCTGAAACCGAGAGGTGGTGAGGATTGAGCCAATCCGCTGCTCAAAAAAGATAGGCAGCATAATTGTTACACGCTTGCCTATCCCAAAAATAATGATACCAACATTTTACCAGACTCA
>NZ_JAUBQQ010000049.1:0-44267 GCF_036701335.1 Microcoleus sp. Pol12B5
TCTAATTAACTCATAATTTTGCCTGGAATATCATTCTACTATGTATTTGTGTAATTAATTCTGTCTAACTACTTAACAACAACGGTTCGATCGTTTGGACTTCAGTCCGCACCCTCGATCAAATCTGATTGTGGTTAATTACTCGGAAACCAGATGAACCCCCGATGCCCATTCAAAACTTTAAGCCGCCACCACCAAGCACCAGTAAAGTCGATTAAGGCTCGATCAAAATTGCTTTCGGTTTCTGAGAATCAAACAGAGAAGCGGAAATCAGTATCACCAGATCCTCTGTTTCATTTTGACCGTAATGCACCATGCCCCCTGGCTCAACTAAAGAATCTCCCACCGTCAGACGAGTAGTTTGGCCCGCGTCTAGGGTTTCTTCTTTACCATTGGCGCGTTTAATTTTCGCGGTTCCCTTGACAACATTATAGGTGAGCGTCCCCAATTCAACTTTTTCAATTTGCATCCCTGGATGAATATGAGGTGGCAGTTTTGCCCCAGTAGGAATGGTATAACGTACTAATTCTAAAATTCGACCTTCTGCCTCATTGGGATAACCACTCGCTAAGACTTCCCGCTTCACGGTTTGAGTATAGCTATTGCTCGGTGGTGGTGTTTGCTGACTTCTCGCCATCGTCACTGTTCCCAAGCCAACCATCATCATCACAGAAAAACGCAAACCTAATTTTTTCATAGTCTTTTTTGTTCCAATCTCTAGTTTTTCCATGCCTAGTGGGGATTTGATCCATGAATCATCACTCATCTATCTCGACAAAAACGCGATCGCCCTCAATCTTTACCGGATAAGATTCCAGGGCATCGCTGGGTGCATTCAAACATTTACCAGTATCTAATTTGTACTGATACTTATGAAACGGACAAGTAATGATACCGCTGCTTACCTTACCCATGTCGATCGGATATTCTAAATGAGTGCAAGCATTGCGGTAACAAGTGACATTCACCCCTTGACGATTCAAAATCAGCGAAGTCCCCTCAACTTTTACCTTCAACACACCCCATTCGGGAACTTGATTGACCCCTGTTATCTCTACCCACATATAATCTTTCTCGCTTTAAATAAATGATTGCAAACTAATAGGCGATCGCCCTTGAATGCAGCAAGACCGATCGGTGAGGTCTCATCCACACCTGATAACCTAATCGTTTTCCTCGCCATTTCCCAGGTACAACCTGACGAATTCATTAGCCGCCTCCCGATTGAAAGTCTGCAACGCTTGCTTAATCGCAAATACCGCCTCGGCAGATGGGTCTCGTTCTTCGCTCACCCAACGGCTAACGTTTGAGCGATCGATTTCCATCTTTGCCGCCAATTGGTATTGACTGATATCGTATGCCTCTAATATTTTTTTGAGGGCTTTACCTGCTCTTCCCATGCTCCCGATTGTGTCAGAGAGTCATGCTCCTGTAAACGTTGCTGATTGTCATCTAATGCGCTACACTGCGATTAGTTGACAATTAGCACCAATGAGATCGAGGAGATCGACCGCAATGACTCAAACACAGCTTTTTGTTTCCACAGATATCAACGAAATTCAGACATCGCCGACTTTGCACCCAAATCCTGTGCCTGCTGAACCAAACCGAGAACCTGTGCTGATCCTAGTGATTGGCTCGCACAAGGGAATCGATAAAATTGTTAGCGCACTCTACTTGCGTCGTTTTGCAGCAGTTCAAGAATGGTCGCAGATTTTACCTGCCCCGACTATCAGCAAGCTCATGCGGAGTTTAATCCGCTATGTTTCTTTAGATTAAATTGGGCAAAAATGCTCTTTTACATCAGACGCAGTGTTCTGCAAAATTGAAGGGGGCGATCGCATTTTAAATTAAGTGCGATCGTTTCTTCCTTCTCAATTTAATTGTAAGGCTCATCAAATATTAGAGTTTTGCTGGTGCGATCGCCTCAATATTTGACGATCGGCCTCAAACATACTATTCAGCTTTTCCCTACGGATGAATCTGACTCAAAATCACCCTCAATCTGTCATAATCATCCTTCAACAAAACACTCAAACTCCTCCCCGCTTCCACCAACCAAGATCGATCGCGCATCCGCAACTGATAAATCTCCCGAATCGCCGCCGCCGTCAGCGCCTCCACCGGCGCATTAGCCACCCCCAGCAGCGTCCTCAAAAAATCCAACTGCACGGTAAAATCAATCACCTCATCGGGTTCGCAGCGATAAACCGCTTGGTGAATTTGTGGCGGGCGTGGTGGCAAATACTGATAAATTTTACCTCTAGATGGGCCGTGACCGTTCAACCTTTCCGGCGCAGCCTCATACCCCACAATCGCCACTCGAAACTCGGTTTTAAGCATTGCAAAAATCTGCGGTTGTTCTTCCCGCAACTCTTCCAGCGACAAACCCAAAGCGCGAGCTCTGTGCACGGAGTCGATCGGGCTAGTCGTGGCATAATAAACCACGCCGTAAATTTGATTTTTCGACTCTTCATCCTCGGCCTTCACCCAACTCCCAAAAGGCGGCATCACGGGAAAGCTTAAGTCTTCCGGTTCCAAACATTGAGCCAAAAACTCCGAAGTTGCCGTCTCGATCACCTCAGCTATGCGATCGGGATGGCGCTCTTTTGTAGCAAATTGGGGTAAAGGTAAACGCATAGTTTTAGTGATTAGTCATTAGTCATTAGTCATTGGTTTTTTGCTAGTTTCAAGGGTCTTCAGTTAGTAGCCTGGTATTGGGTACTTTAGCAATTACAAATTACCCATTACCCATTACCAATGACTAATGACCGCTGACTATTTCGCGCGACCAGCCGTAGCATCGACAAGTTCCAACTGCGACAAGCGGAACGTGATCAGCTTGTCCCAATTGCCGCCTTCAAACAGTACCGCGACTTTCCCGTCACTAACTCGCTGGACTTGTCCTTGAAAGGCGTAGTAAATCTCACCCTTATCTTTAACTCGAACTGCCGAACCTGGAAAAATCATAATTCTTTGAATGTTAAGTTTGCTGGTTATAGTTTACCTTTTCTCGTTTCTAGTTCCCAAGCAGAGCCTGAGAACTAGGCAAATCTTCGTGTACAGGAAGACGCGAGGTAAAGCCTCGGAACGAGAATTTGTTAGGCTAAGGCTGCTACGGAAACTTTACCGGCAATGCGGCCCGCGATCGCCCGCAACTCTCTAGCTGAAGCAGAACCCGGTTGCCCCACGACGATCGGCACCCCCGAATCGCCACCTTCCCGCAACGGAATTTCCAGCGGAATGCGGCCTAACAGCGGCACTCCCAACTCAGCAGCAGTCTTTTCCCCGCCACCGGAACCGAAAATATCGTATTGCTTGTCGGGCATATCCGGCGGCACAAAATAGCTCATATTTTCCACAATTCCCAATACCGACACTCCCAACTTCTGGAACATCTTTAAACCCTTGCGAGAGTCCAACAAAGCCACTGTCTGCGGCGTGGTCACGATCACGACACCAGCCATCGGCACCGCTTGCGCCATTGTCAACTGCGCGTCTCCAGTACCCGGAGGCATATCGACAATCAAATAGTCTAAATCGCCCCAATTCACCTGATAGAGGAACTGCCGAATGATCCCGTTTAACATCGGGCCGCGCCAAATCACGGGCTGGTCTTTGTCAATTAAAAACGCCATCGACACCAATTTGACGCCGTAGTTGAAAGCGGGTTCCAGGCTTTCACCGCTTTTTCCGTCCCTAACCATCACTTTCGCGTCCCCCAGACCCAACATTGTCGGGTCATTGGGCCCATAGATATCTGCATCCAGCAAACCCACCTTAGCGCCGGTTTGCGCCAGCGCTACTGCCACATTTACCGCCACCGTGCTTTTGCCGACGCCGCCTTTGCCACTGGAAATTGCAATAATATTTTTAACGCCTTCAATGCCTTGGCGATCGACCACTCCCTTCTGCTGCGGCGTCTCGGCTGTCACCTCCACCGCCACTTTTTCGACTCCTGGCAACTGTTTGACCGCTTTTTGGCAATCTTCGACAATAAATTCTCGCAGCGGGCAAGCAGGTGTTGTCAGCACCAAGGTGAAACTGACGACACCGCCGTCAATTTTTATGTTACGAATCATGTTCAATTCCACCAAACTCTTTTGCAGTTCGGGGTCTTGCACGGGTCGCAGGATTTCTAAGACTGAACTAACATCGAGTGTATTGGGCATTGTGTTCTCCACCATAGCTCTGCAATTGGGTTAGCGAATTTTCGATCGCAGGTTTAAGTATATTTTTATTGCTATTTTTTAATGTAACTTCATAGCGATCATTTGCAGACCTGCGGTGGCATAATTACATGACGACAGGATTTGGGACTCACGGTCAATCTCAAACTCAAATGCGCTCGGCAAGAATTTCTACGACCGAAAGCAATTTAGTCACAATACGCGAATTGAGCCGTGGTCGCGATTCTTCAATCTAAAATCTAAAATCTAAAATCTTAAATCGGATGACAGTTTCTACAACACTTAAAACCGCCACTTCCCCGTTTTTGCCACCCGCTGACTCTAGAGCTAGAGTCAGCCAATTTATGAAAACCCTACAAGACGAAATTTGTCAATCCCTCGAACAGCTCGATGGCGTTGGCAAATTTAAGGAAGACTCTTGGGAACGCTCCGAAGGTGGCGGCGGACGTTCTCGCGTCATGCGGGAAGGCAATGTTTTTGAACAAGGGGGAGTCAATTTTTCCCAAGTCTGGGGCGAAAGTTTGCCGGCTTTGATTCTGGCAAAGCACCCAGAAGCCGCAGGTCACGATTTCTATGCAACTGGCACTTCGATGGTGCTGCACCCTCGCAATCCCTACTTGCCTACGGTTCACTTGAATTACCGCTATTTTGAGGCCGGCCCGATTTGGTGGTTTGGCGGCGGTGTGGATTTGACTCCTTATTACCCGTTGGCTGAGGATGCAGCTCATTTTCACCAAACTCTGAAAGCGGCTTGCGATCGCCACCATCCCGGATATTACCCGACATTTAAACTTTGGTGCGACGAATATTTCTACCTCCCTCACCGCCAAGAAACCCGGGGCGTGGGCGGCCTGTTTTTTGACTACCAAAGCGCTCAAGGCGCGCTTTACCGCGACCATCATGTCAAAGGCAAAGCCGCTGAGTGCAGCAACAACATCGGCGTGCCTGAACCTAGAACTTGGGAGTCGCTGTTCGGCTTCGTACAGGATTGCGGCCGGGCCTTTTTGCCGGCTTACACCCCTATTATTGAAAAGCACCGATCGAAAGAATACGGCGAGCGCGAGCGTAATTTCCAACTTTACCGCCGCGGCCGTTACGTTGAATTTAACTTGGTGTACGATCGAGGCACGACCTTTGGCTTGCAGACCAACGGACGCACCGAATCGATTCTCATGTCCCTGCCACCTTTGGTACGCTGGGAATACTCTTACGAGCCAGAACCCAACTCTCCCGAAGCCGAACTCTACTCCAAGTTCTTAAAACCGCAAGATTGGGCGAATTGGATGCCTCAGCAGTCACCGACCTGAGTTAAACTACTGGGACAGTAACCACCGCGATAGATAATAAATTTGAGGGAAGGGTCAGTGATTCATATTGATCAAAAAACCCACACGCTTCAAGACGGTACAACAGTTATCGTCTTAGCACCGACAGGACGGTTGGACATCACTACAGCTTGGCAATTCCGCCTCAAGTTGCAAGAGTGTATTTCCAAACTTAGCCGCCATGTTGTAGTGAATCTTGGTCAGGTTAACTTTATCGATAGCTCTGGCCTGACCTCACTTGTAGCAGGTATGCGGGATGCGGATAAAGTTAAGGGAAGTTTCCGCATTTGCAATGTTCATCCCGAAGCCAAACTGGTGTTTGAAGTCACCATGATGGATTCTGTGTTTGAAATCTTTGAAACGGAAGAAGAAGCTCTAGAGGGGGTGCCGCGCGCAAGTTGACCACTCCCGCTTGCATCGGTTGCGGTGTAAGCGCTATTTAAGCTTGAGGCTCACAAAAAGCGCCGGAACCCTGCACAAGAACAGGAAGCAGGTAAATTATTGCCAGCTTCCTTATGCTTTCTTCCTTTCTTGAGAGGTTGAGAGGTTCACCAAAACACTAAAGTAGAAGAATAGGTCAAGGTAAAGTCTTGCCTTCTATCCTAGATAGCTAAATCTTTCTTCCTTGTTTCTTGTTGCTTCTTGCTTCAAACCAATATCTCAGCAGCAAAATCCTGACGCTTGACAAATCTAAAAGGGCCCATTAAAGCTCCCCAGATAGCCTTGCCTGTCGTGGGGCTTATTCCTTTGTCGTAGCTGAGAAATTCCTCGCCTGCGGCTTCAAATCCCAAGTCTACTTGGTAATTTTGCCCCCCGTAGGCAAAGCCGCAGCGAGTGCCCTCCGGCAAAGATGCCCGAAAGCGATAGCTGTTTGAGGCTAAATTTTGCACTGCAACCGACAGGGTGCAGCCGGGGAGGAGTTGGATTTGCTCCTTCGTTAGCTTTCCAAGCAAGTCGGGGTTGCAACCGGCTCCTTTGACGGCTGCAATGTCGTTGAACATATAATACTGAGCTTCGATAAGTCCCGGCGCTGTCTGTGAGTGCCTCAGTTGCACGATGCGGGGGCGGTATGGCTTGTCTAATTCCAGAATGTTGGCTTGTTCGGCAAACAGGGCAATGCTGGGTTCGGGAAATAAAGGAATCGGTAGTGGTCTTTGCCACAAACGAAGGTGGACGTACCAAGCTGGGTCTGCTAGCGCTTGTTCCCGGTTGTCAAATTCGCCAGCCATGTACTGGGCTAAAGCTATTAATTCAGGAGAAATTGTCATGTTTGTTTGATTTTTCACGATTAGGGTTGACAAGGAAAAGTTATTGTGATAGTTAAGACCCTGTCAAGGCTGGGCAAGTCAGAAGATTAGATTTATGAGCGATCCCAGCTAAGCTATGATTGTAAAGATACTGGGGTTTTTCCCTCCTATTGCGACATATTAATTGTTGCTACCGATCGCGCGTAAAATATTTTTGATAAAATTTTGTCTCGCAATCCGGCGGCAACGCTTAAAAAAACTGGCACTTTTTGTCAGCCCGATCGCAGAATTGACTCCCCCGACTTTACTCACGCCGCGCTGGCACGCCCGCTACGGCAAAATTATTTATCTATAAGACTCAGGTGAACAATAACCGTACTGTTTCAGATACTAAGCGAAGTTTCTATACGATTCACACTCGACCGATCAACTCAATTTACCGTCGAGTGGTGGAAGAGTTGATGGTAGAAATGCACTTGCTTTCGGCGAATGCCGATTTTCAATACGACCCGATTTATGCTTTGGGTGTAGTGACAGCTTTTGATAGATTCATGCTTGGGTACGCCCCAGAAGCCGACAGAGTTTCCATTTTTAACGCTTTGTGCAAGTCCCTAGAAGACGATCCAGAGCGCTACAAGCAAGACGCTCAGCGATTGGAAAGCTTGGCAGATAGACTTTCCGGGCAAGAGTTGCTCTCGTGGCTCGATCGCTCGACCAGCTTTGAAGATACAGCGGATTTGCAAGCGTCTTTAGGGGCGATCGCCAACAACCCTCAATTTAAGTACAGCCGCTTGTTCGCGATCGGTTTGTTCTCGCTATTAGAAAAAGCTGACCCTAACTTGGTAAAAGACCAAGAAACGCGAAACAACGCGATCGCCAAAGTCTGTGTAGCCTTGCACCTGCCAGAAGACAAAGTTAGCAAAGATTTAGATTTGTACCGCAGCAATTTGGAAAAAATGGCCCAAGCGCGAATAGTGCTTCAAGATGTCATCCAAGCGGAACGGAAAAAACGCGAAAAGCGAGAAACAAAAGTTACCGCTGGCCCCTCCGCTGAGTCTTCTGACAGCAGCAATTAATCGTTTGAAGGAAGAAGGAAGTTCGGCAACGGATTCTCTAACGGATGTAACGGATGTCAGGAACAAGGAAGAAGAAAGAGGGAGTTTTTTATTTTTTACATCAAATAAAAACTCTTAAATTTTTAATTTTTTTTCTTGAATTCTGGCTTCGGCCTTGTGCCTTCAGATGTTAGTTGCTCAGAAACTAAAAATCCCGCTTTCTGAATTGAGCGGGATCGACTTAATCACAATATAGCTGTTGGGGTGGTACTAAGGCTGGGGTTCAAAATTAGTGGCGTTAGCTTGCAGCCAAGTGCTTAGCTGTGAAAGAACCTCGTTGCCAGAAGACTTGCCCAAAGCTGTCGGGTTTGGGGTGTCGGGTCTGTCCAAGTTACGGGCGATCGCTGCGTTGACTTCTTTGGAAATCAAATCGTGAAGTTGCTCTTTAGCCCTAGCCCTTTGAAAGTGAGCGCCCTCTTCCGTCGTAGCGTACAGAGGTGGCAGCCTATTTAAAGCATAAGCTGCAATATCTCCCACATCCAGACTCAGGTCGCTCGTCGCCTCAATTTCTGCCACCCTAGCGATCGCATCGCTGAGTACCAACTCTTCCATCACGTTGATGAACTGTTTGCGTGGCAGAACTACAACTTCGCCAGTCAACAAAGAACCCATCAGACGATCGAGAGCCATGTACTCTTCGATCGACAATTCCGAAGCCGTATTGCAGATCCGTCCCACCTCAGCTTCCATAGACGGCGTTAAATAGCCATCCTGCAAAGCCTGTTCAACAATTTTTTCAATACTCATATATGCGTCCCCGCTCAACGGCATCATCAATAAAGTTTTGTGAAGACGCGATTGTTAGCGTCTTGAGATTCGAGTTTTGAGAGTTGAGTTGAGAAATTTTATACAAATCCTAACTCAATACTGATAACCCATCACAGTTATCTGCACACCCTAGCCACAAACTTACCCCATAATTGACTATAAATCCGTCAAAACCTGTAAAAACTCCTACTCAACTCCCTGAAGCCGCCAAGGTACAGGATCGACGGACTGGCCATGTACGTAAAGTCCCCAATGCAGGTGAGGGCCTGTGGAAGCCCCCGTTGACCCCAAAGCACCAATTACTTGACCAGCTTTCACCACATCGCCTTCCTTGACATCAATCCGGCTGAGGTGCATCAAAATACTTGCTACCCCCTGACCGTGGTCAAGACCAACGACATTCCCGTGGATTTTGAACCCTTGGGATTCGCGTCCCACTAGAGACACCCGACCTGCTGCTGGTGCGACTACAGCGGAACCGTAAGCACCCGCGTAATCAACGCCGCGGTGGTAATAATCTTGAGCAAATACCCCATTATAGTAACGTCGCACCCCGTAAATCGTGGTAATTTCGCCGGAGTTGGGGCGCAACAATTTGCCGTCCCAAAATTTTTCGGGTGTCACCAGTGCTTTAAATGCGTCTACGCGATCGAATTCAGCATCTGTACCTTCCTCGTCTTTCCCAGGCGGTAGCCAGATGGATTGAGTCGGAAAATCTCGAGCGCGCACTTGTACGCTCAACTTCTGCACTTGTCCATCACCTGTGACTTGGATTTGGCGGGCACCGGGTTTCTCTACCGGCGTCGTCGGCAGCAAGGCCCGAAAGCGGCCGTTGCCGATGGGAAACGCGGGGTAGTTTTTTTGTTGTAGAGAAACTTTGGGACTTTCCCCGCCGTTACCGTCAACCTGAATCATTACTGACAGCGTATCTCCCAGTTCGGGATTTGTCGGCGTCACAACTACCTGCAAAGCTTGCACCGGCAGCGCAAAACTTAGAAAGCCAGCAACAATTCCCCCGATCGAACTAGCGGTTAGCTTGTTTGCTTTCAACTGCCCCCACCGCAAAATCCGACCTGTGATTATTTCCGTACTTAGCCCGCAGTTGTCTCGATTCACAGTCATTACCATCACTAGCAGTCCTTAACCTTTCTCTCGCTGATATATTTTTAACTATCTAGACTAACTCTAGCAATCCGCAATAAAAATTCCTTTAGTGCGGGGAGCAAAGCCCGCTTCAGCCAGACTCTCACACTACAGTTTCCATTACAAATATAAGAGAACCCAGGTTTCAACAGAAACACTCTTCATCTATAACTGGATGATTATATTTTATCAGTCCTAGGTACTATTACATAACTTTTAACAATTAGTATTAGTTATAGTTCATGCCGCTACAACAGAATTATTTTTAACTCAAGAGCAGTGAAATCAATTCTTTCTTTGCGGTTTACTTTTCGATAACCTTCTTCAAACTCTCTAGTTATTTTAGCCTGTTTTTGGCAAAAAAATAGTATTGATTCCCAATTTTAAAATCTCACCTCTAAAATGGTATGAGATAAAAATTGAGACTTGCTATAATCTGATCACCTAGAATTATAGGGATTCAAAGGTAGCGGTGAAACCATCTAAAGTTAAGCATTCTTCCATAAATTCCTCTACATCATTGACATTCTCAAGCTGATATTCCATAATCCGTTGACCATCGCCTTTCATCTTTTTGGAAGAAAGAGGCGTAGCCGGATATTTATCAGCGATCGCTTTGAAAGCTTTGGAATGGGTATCCCAGCTTGCAGCAGAACATTTTATGATTAAAAGCCACATGATTAAATTCCTCCTTGGGTTTGGTTGACTAATAGTCTGACACGAGTAACACTTAGGTCGATAATGCCGAAAAATCAAGGGATTCTGTGGTTTGGAAAAAAGCTAAAAGCCGAGCCACTATGTGAGCAACACCGCCCTTAACATTAGACTCCACATTCAAAGGCATCACCGGATCGTGGAGTGATAAGCGTAACAGAAACCAGCCGGATTCGCTAGCGGACTTGCAGGAAATTCGCAGGCCTTCGTAGTTATTGGGAACTATTTTCCAGTCTGCTTGCATTGAGACAAATTGTTGCAGTTGCTCAATAACCAGATCGCCGTGAGCCTTAAAATCATCCACACCCATTTTAATCCGAAACTCGGCACTTTCTTCAGGCTCTTTTAAATTCGCAATTAAATCTGGCAAAGATTGATTTGCTAGCTTTGATTTAGCCAATTCAATCAATAATTTGCTGACCAAATAAGCGCCATCATCCAGAAAATAATTTTCTTTCAAAGCTCCATGTCCAGAGGTTTCAATCGCCAGCCATGATTCCTGTCCGGCTTCATTGAGGCGTATCGACTCGTCAATCACATTTTTGTAGCCGCGTTTAAAGCGATGGTGAATCCCTTTTAAATCTTTTTCGATGAATTGTGTCAAGCCATCGGAGGTAATAGAATCGGTGACAATGGTAGAGCCTGGGTGTTCTTGTAATACGATCGCAGAAATCAAGGCAATTAAGCGATTGCGATTGAGTTCTTTGCCAACTTGATCGACGGCAGCACTGCGATCGACATCCGTATCAAAAATAATCCCAAAATCAGCTTGATGTTCAATTACCGCTTGACAAATTGACTGCATTGCCTGTTTATCTTCGGGATTTGGCACATGATTGGGGAAAGTGCCATCGGGTTCTAAAAACTGGCTACCCGTGGTGTCTGCACCTAAAGGTTTTAAGACTTTATCAACATAAAAACCGCCAGCACCATTGCCCGCATCCACAACAATTTTTAATCCTGTCAGCGGCTTCTCAAAGTTATCGGGGTGATTGACTGCTTCCCGAATTTTTGTGACAAATTGGTTAGCATAAACAGAGATGAAATCATGCTTTGTAATGTTACCTGGCGATGCGGCTGGCTGAAAGCTATCGCTTTTGGCTAGTGTTAAGATGTCTGTAATATCCGGTTTTTGTAACCCACCTTTGGCGGTAAAAAACTTTAAGCCGTTTCGATTAAATGGCAAATGGCTAGCAGTGAGCATAATCGCGCCGTCGCAATCAAAACCAGGGGTAATGGTACTCATAAACATGGCGGGGGTTGATGCCATATCAAAGTCGTACACAGTTGCACCAACTGAGGCGATTCCCTCCATGACTGCTTGCATTAAGGTTGGTCCTGATAGGCGACTGTCACGCCCGATCGCGATCGTTAATTCGGCCGCTGGCTTATTGACTTTTTGCACCAGCCAACTGACAAATGATTTACCTAAAATTGTCGCAATTTCGGGCGTTAGGTTGACTTTTTCATTGGGAACGCCATCGAGGGCGACACCGCGAATGTCTGATCCATTTTGAAGTTTTGTCCAGTTGAAGTTTTGCATAATAATTGATGGTAAGTAAAAATATCGGAGTCGGCGGTTGAAACCGATCTTACAAACTTTGGTCTGCGGCTAGACGGTTCGAGTCAGATTAGCCGAACTTCCTGGGCGGACTAAGAAATGAACAGGGGAGAAATTTTGAATTTGGTATTATTAGTCATTAGGGTGACAGAGTTTTTCAATTCAATCAGCTAATCGGCATTTAAGTTGTATTTAAAGAAACAATCCCAGTCTTGTGGGTGGGATTTGAGCAACGCCCAAAATATCCAATTGAAATGTTGAACAGCTTACTGATAAATTTTGCCCCATCACCGCTAAAATTAAGCTCTAATTCCTTAGTCGCGTTCAACGCTGTAAATTGCCTGCAAGCGGAACTCACCATGAGGGGGAACTTCCACAATATCTGTAGCTGCATTGGTCGTTTCTACGCACAGTAAACGCTGATAATCTGCATCATCAAGATCGGCCATATTTGCAGAAATTGTCACCCAAGGATTCCACACTACGACGGATTTACTACCCGATGATTTAATGCGAATCCGACGATTGAGGGCGCTATCGTCAATGACTAATTCATTGGTGACATCAAGATAAATGCGATCGACTTCACCTGTTACTACCACTGCACCCACTTGAGTTTTTTCGACACCACCATCAGCCTTATCAAGATACTGGCTATTTTCTAAGCCTAAAACCTGCACGCGGTTGATATCGCCCACTTGAAAATAGGTGTGGAAAGCTTGGGTGAGGGGAAATGCTTTGTCGCCTAGATTACGGGTGATTAATTCTACAGTGAGGCTGGTGCCGATCGTAATCTCGATCGCCAGTTCAAAAGCTTGGGGCCAAATTGCTCTAGTTTCATCGTTATCCTTGAGCCCGATAGTGACTTTGGTTGCGCCGTCTGGGGTTGTGGCGGTTTCTAGCACATTCCAGAGGCGATTCCGCACAAACCCATGACTCGGACGCCCCAAGGCTTCGGGATCTGGGCCAAACCAAGGCCAACAGATGGGTATACCGCCTTTGATGGCTTTCCCTTCGGCATAGTAGGCTTTGTCGCTGAGGAACATCAAGTCTGTGGTTTCGGTGGCTGGTTGAAAGGAGAGCACTTGACCGGAATACACAGAAATTAAGGCTTTGGCTTGACCGTTGTCGATGTGAATCATCGGGAAACCACCGTTTCCCGTGGCGAAGGTGAGGTTCCCGGCAATGCCGTAGTCTGTGTTTAATTGGTCAATACTCATGCTGTTGGCTTGGTGAATTGCTTTACAATTATCCGATATTATGGTTGCTAGATTGATTAGATTGTTGGATTGGAGGGGGGAAGGTGCGATCGACACCACGATGCACTCAGAGGAACGAATTGGGAGTGCCAACCGATCGCGAGGGGATGTGCGATCGAACCCACCGACGCACCTTGCTGAGTTATTCGTAAGCAAGCTGATCGCGTTTAGTCGGAAGATCGTTGAGGATGGGATACCCCGATCGCCAGCTTCGGACCCAACTATGAATTAGCAGCAACGGCTTACCTGTGCAACCTCGAATGTAGTGCATTTCACCAGCCATTCGCTCTCCCGTTGAGCCATTGGGTTAAATTCAGTTGAGTCGATCGACTTTCATGCGCCCCACTTCACAACTCCTGACGAGTCGGACGGATGATCATTTCGTTGACATCCACATCACCGGGCTGCTCAATGGCATAGGCAATCGCCCGGGCGATCGCATCGGCATCAATGGCGACTGAATACAACTGATTCACCCCTGATGCCGTATCACCATGGGTGATGGTACTGGTCAACTCAGTCGCAACTGCACCGGGTGAAATGTTGGTAGAACGAATTTCACCGTTTGACTCCAGCCGCAGCCCTTCGGAAATGGCTCGCACTGCATACTTGGTAGCACAGTAAACTGCCCCCGCCGGAAATACTTTATGTCCTGCAACAGACGACAAGTTGATTACGTGCCCAGACTTCTGTTGGCGCATAGTCGGCAGCACTGCTGCGATGCCGTAAAGTACGCCTTTAATGTTGACATCAATCATTTGATCCCACTCCTCCACCTTAATTTGGTCAAGGGGAGACAGTGGCATTAAACCCGCATTGTTAACCAGCACATCAATGCGTCCATAGGTTTCCAGCGTTGCGTCCGCCAATGCTTGCACCTGGGAGCGATCGGCAACATCGGTGACTCGATAGGCAACGGTGCCACCTGTTTTTTCGATTGCAGCCACCAAGTCCTTGAGTCTATCTTCGCGACGGGCAGCAAGCATCAGTTTGGCTCCGCTGGCAGCTAGACGATGAGCGGTGGCTTCACCTAAACCGCTACTTGCTCCAGTAATGATGACAACCTTGTTTTGAATCTCAGACATATTCACTCCTGTTAGTTGATTAAATCGGCTGATGTCACGGCGATGAGAACGTGCCTTGTACAGGAGACGATCGCAGAATCAAACAAGCCTTTATTGAGCGACTGGTTTACAGAAACACTAAAAAAGGGACTCCTAGTGGATCTGTGTAAAACCGATCGCAAATCCGCTTAATTACCAAGCGCGAGCGTATTGAACGGGAGCAGGCACGGATTGACGTAGTTGCTTCGCAGCCCGCATCGGCCAATAAGGATCGCGCAGCATTTCTCTGGCAAGTAATACCATATCTGCTTGACCTGTACGGATGATGTGGTCAGCCTGCGCGGGTGCAGTAATCATACCAACGGCTCCGGTGGCGATGTTGGCGGAGCGTCGAATGCGATCGGCAAAGGTAGTTTGATAACCTGCACCCGTCGGAATTTTTTCACCCGGTACAATTGCGCCTGAGGAACAATCGATTAAATCAACGCCCAGTGACTTTAATTTATAGCTGAGTACAATACTTTGTTCAATGTCCCAACCATTTGGAAGCCAATCGGTTGCAGAGATACGAACCCAAAGCGGTGTTCGATCGGGCAAAACATTTCGCACCGCTTCTACGACTTCACATAAAAACCGGATGCGATTCTCAAAACTGCCACCATAGTCATCTGTCCGTTGATTGCTCAAGGGAGACATAAATTCATGCAGTAGGTAGCCGTGAGCCGCATGAATTTCTATTAGATCAAATCCGGCTTCGAGGGCGCGTTGGGCTGCGCTGACAAAGAGTGTCGTCTGCTTCTGAATGTCTTCGATACTCAGAGCGATCGGGGCGGGGGTACCGGGTTCAAATGGAATGGCGCTAGGGGCGATCGAAGTCCATCCTCCTTGAGATTCCGATAGCACATCGCCGCCATCCCACGGAGCTGCTGTACTGGCTTTTCGACCTGCATGAGCAAGTTGAATTCCAGCAACCGCACCATTGCGGTGAATTAACTCGACGATTCGCGCCAACATTTCAATGTGAGCATCTTGCCAGATTCCCAAATCTTGCGGCGTAATTCGTCCTTCAGGCTCGACTGCCGCTGCTTCAGTCATAACCAGCCCTGCCCCTCCTACGGCTCGACTGACGAGATGAACCAGATGCCAATCATTCGCGAACCCATCAACGCTTGAATATTGACACATGGGAGAAACTGCAATGCGATTTCGGAAGCTAACGCCACGTTGATCCAATGGCTCAAATAAATGCGACATGGTTGTAAAGCCCTGATTTATAAAGTGTACAGATGTCAAGCACAGACTTCCTTCACACTGGGAAGTTGACTGACTTTATTCCACCAAGTCCGCAGCTTTGAAGTTGGCGTGATCGTTGCTTCGTACTCTGCGGTCTGGGATAGGTAGGTGAAGACTGGAATTAGGTAGAAATCGACAATGCTCAGTTCGTGACCGAGCAAATACGGGTGTCCTACAGTTAGGGAGTCGATCGCCTCTAGCGCAGTCTTTACAGGTGCGACAGCAGCTTTGTCCAACCTACATCTCGAATGGGCTTGTCATTTTGAGGTATCAAGAGCCACGACAAAATTACTTGTCTAAAACCTAAATTTTTATTGTTAGCAAAACGGGGGATTACTAGAAAAAAACACCAAAGTGCCTGAGTAATTATGCAGTATATCGAGTAAATCCGCAAGCAGGGCTTGAATAAATAAAAACGATTTTAACTAATCCTTTTTACCGATCGCCGATCTGTGAACGTACACCCTGAGAAAACCACTCACTACAAAAAGGTAATTAAAATCACTCCACCCCGTCAGAAATAGATTAAAAAAAGTAACTTGATTTAATCTCACCGCGCTCCTCTCGTTGAGGTGAAACATTACCCCCAATAAAGGCGCAATCTCTCGCTCAAATTGCAAGAGGTTAAGGTTTTTTTGAGCAGTGAAACTCTTTGGTATCAGAAAATACCTGGTTCTATAGTTGCAGTTGTCCTAGCTCCCCAACTACAGTCAACCCACTAAACAGAGTCAACACATTAGACACTATAATATAACTTTATACTTTTTTCATAAACTTGTGCAAGAAGACTTCCGACTGATCGTTGACTTAGTTCTAGTTCTCGCTGCTGCCGCAGCAGGAGGACTCTTTGCATCGCTCTTGCGACAGCCGGTAATTCTCGGCTACCTGCTGGGAGGGATCGTAGTTGGGCCTGCCGGTTTGGGGCTGATTAAAGAATTAATTCAGGTAGACACCCTGGCTGAATTTGGGGTTGCCTTTCTGTTGTTTGCCTTGGGAGTGGAATTTTCTTTCGCCGAACTCCAGAAAGTAAAAGCCATTAGTTTGGGCGGAGGGAGCTTGCAAATTGTGCTGACGATCGCCATTACTACTGCAATTTCCTTGGCTGTAGGCTGGGTAGAATCGCCCGCCCAAGGCGTGTTTTTAGGAGCGATTCTGTCGCTTTCTTCGACTGCAGTTGTACTCAAGTGCTTGATGGAGCGCAATGAATCCGGTACTTCGCACGGTCAAGTCATGCTGGGAATATTAGTAGTTCAAGATTTGGCTTTGGGGCTAATGCTAGCAGTTTTGCCGGCCCTCAATCAGCCAGCAGAAGAGATCGGCATGACGGTAGCGTGGGCCCTGCTGCGGATCGGGTTATTTGCTATAGGTGCTGTAGTCGCCGGCATTTGGATGGTACCGCAGTTGCTGCGATACCTCGCGCAAACAGAAAGCCGGGAACTGTTTTTGCTGGGAGTTGTGGTTTTGGCTTTAGGGATTGCGCTACTGACAGAATATTTGGGTTTTTCGATCGAGATGGGCGCATTTGTGGCGGGCTTAATGATTTCGGAGGTGGAATATGCCGACCAAACTCTAACTTATGTCGAGCCTTTGCGAGATATTTTTGCATCCTTATTTTTTGTCACCATCGGAATGTTAATTGACCCGATGTTTCTGTGGAACCATCTAGAAGTAATTCTGGGACTGGTATTTATAGTATTTGTCGGCAAATTCTTGATTATAACGCCGATCGTCCGACTATTTGGGTATCCGCTAAAAACAGCATTAATCGCAGGTTTGGGCTTAGCTCAAATAGGAGAATTCTCCTTTGTACTCGCTAGTTCCGGCCAAGCTATGGGGCTGGTTTCGCGGAACGTTTACCTGTTAATTTTAGGAACGACAGCCGTCACCCTCGTGCTGACTCCGTTTGTGTTGAGAAGCGTGCCGCAGTTATTGAAATGGGCGGAAAAATTCGGGCCTTTGCAGCGCTATTTTGACGAAACATCTCAACCTGTGGCAATAGCTGAAACTTTGCCGGAACAAAATTATGTTGTGGTTTGCGGCTATGGGCGAGTTGGCAGAATTTTAGTCAAAATGCTGCAAAGCCGCAACTGTTCAGTGGTGGTAATCGATGAGTCAGAAAGTAGAATTCAAGATTGCAGAATGCAAGGAATTCCTTACATTTACGGAAATGCTGCCAGCTTGCACGTATTGGAAGCCGCGCGGGTGGAACGGGCAAAAGCAATGGCGATCGCCCTTCCCGATCCCATGAGCACTCGCTTATGTCTGAAGCGGGCTTTAGAATTAGTCCCGGATTTGGATATTGTGGTGTGCGCGAACCAAGATAAAGACATCGAACTGCTTTACCAACTGGGGGCCTGGGAAGTCGTGCAGCCGGAGTTTGAAGCCAGTTTAGAACTGTCTTCCCACTTGCTGGCTGGCATGGGACTCTCGGCAATGGCGATCGCGCGGGATGTGCAGCAAATTCGCAGCAGCCGCTATCTGGAATTGCGGCCACCGCGCGAACCTTTGGCGGTTTCGCGGGATTTGAAAGTGGCGGTTCGAGATATGAACAGCGAGTGGTACAGCTTGCCGTCAGGTTCTCCCATTGCCAGCATGACTCTGGAAGAAACTAACTTGCGGCAGTTGACAGGCGTCAGCGTAATGGCGATCGTCCGCGAGAATGGCGAGGAAATTGATTATCCCAACGGGAAGACAGCTTTGCAGCCGGGCGATCGACTTTTTGTAGTAGGAGAACCGGAAGAACTCATCAGTTTTGAGTTGCTGGCGAAGGGGGAAGTTGCAGTACCGCAGGGCGACAGTTCTTGCCAGTGGCTGAGGCTACCAGCAAAGAGCCCTTGGGCGGGCAAAAAACTGTCAGAGGTAGATTGGCTGACCCAGTACGGGGTGCAGGTGCGGGCGATCCGCCGGGAAGGGAAATTTACTCGCTGGCCCGACGGAACTAGCAATTTGCAAGAAGGCGATCGTTTGCTGCTGTGCGGCGGCTTCTACGAGCTCGGCTTGATGCAGCGGACGGCCTCACCGCCTGTGCCGCAACCTGCTTTAAAGCTGCCTTTGGTCAAGGCCCAAGTCAGCGAAAAGCTGTTTAGCGATTAGGGAAGTTCGGCAACGGATTCTGTAACGGATGTAACGGAGGTCAGGAAGACCGAATTTGGAAGAGGTTCGAGGGAAGAGGTTCGAGGGAAGAGGGAAGATTTTTCCCCTCTCCCACTCTCCCACTCTCCCACTCTCCCCGCCTCCTCAGCCGTTGGGTTTGAGATAAGCAATTGCTGGCCGCGAGATCAGAATTTGTGTTTCTGAGGGATCGAGGACGCAAATGCAGCTATTATCCTGCCAAAAAATTCTGCCCGCTAGTAAGTCGCCGGTCAGGAGTTTGATCTCCACCTGTTGTTTGTCTTTGATGTAGCTTTGTATTAAGCGAACGCTGGGCAATCCGGTTTCAAATTCAGACATAGTTCAGAAAAATATAGTCAAATATTACCTTAAACCATATTCTTCTGTTTATACCGTTTAACCCTTAGTCCCCCAACTACAAGCGCGTCTACACGATGAGAGAGAAACCGCTTGGCAGCTAGTTTTATACCGATCTTAATTGAGCCATTGACATCAGCATTAATTAGATATCTCTGTAGATTTAGAAAAATTATATTTGTTTATATTTCAGTAGAAAGGACTATAAATTGCATAAAGTTTTATAATACTGGGAACTGGGTAATTTGGTAATCAAATTGTCTAATCAGTTTTAACCAAAAGAGGTTTGTTTTTATGCCGATCGAGTTTGCGAAGTATCAGGGACTGGGAAATGATTTTATTCTGATTGACAACCGCCACTCGTCAGAACCGGTGATCACGCCAGAACAAGCTGTGGATTTGTGCGATCGACATTTCGGGATTGGCGCAGACGGTGTGATATTTGCTCTTCCGGGTCAAAACGACACTGACTATACGATGCGGATTTTTAACTCCGACGGTTCGGAACCGGAAATGTGCGGCAACGGAATTCGCTGTTTGGCTAAGTTTATCGCCGATTTGGAAGGGTCAGAGGCGAAAACTCAGTACCGAATCCACACTCTGGCTGGTGTGATTACCCCGGAATTGCGATCGGACGGTCAGGTGAAGGTGGATATGGGAGTGCCCCGGCTGCTGGCGGCGGAAATTCCAACAACTTTGGCTGCACCGGATGCCAAAGTTATAGATGTGCCGATCGAAGTTGCTGATAAATCTTGGTCTGTTACCTGCGTCAGCATGGGCAATCCTCACTGCATTACTTTTGTAGAGGATGTTGTGGCTGTTGCTTTAGAAACTGTCGGGCCTCAATTCGAGCACAACAAAGCATTCCCGCAGCGTACAAATACGGAATTTATTCAAGTGGTACGTTCGGACTATGTAAAAATGCGGGTGTGGGAAAGAGGCGCGGGTGTTACTCTAGCTTGTGGGACTGGTGCTTGTGCTGCTGTGGTAGCTGGGGTATTGGTAGGGAAGTGCGATCGGGCAACTGCAGTTGAACTCCCCGGCGGCGTTTTGGAAATCGAATGGGCAGAAGTTTCTGGGCGAATTTACATGACCGGGCCGGCACAGCGAGTATTTACTGGTTGTATTAGTCATTAGTCATTAGTCATTAGTTATTAGTCATCAGTCATTAGTCAGAAGGGATTTTTTGTTGAATCAACAAACAATAAAAATTATTGAATTCAAAACTTTTATTGAAGTCTGACCAATACCTTCCGCCTTCAGAAGTCATTGGCTGCGGACTGAAGACTGAAGACTAATAACTAAGCCTGAAATCTAAAATCTAAAATCTAAAATCTAAAATCTAAAATTAAGTAGGTGGGCTTGCATGGCTGGAGGTATTTATCTGATTCAGGACGACGACAGGCTGGTAGAAATGATGGAACAGCCCTACGACTCGGAAGACCAGTTACAAGACTTGCTAGTAACTTATCCCAATTTGATCGCGGGAGACCAAATCGATCGGGCGACGGCGCGGAGGTGGCTGTTAATTTCGCGGGAAGCTGCACCCAGCGATGAGGAAACAGCGGTGCAGTGGTCGCTGGATCATTTGTTTCTCGACCAAAATGCAGTTCCTACTTTGGTGGATGTCAGGCGAACTCCTAATGCCGAACTGCGGCAAAAAGTTTTGGGTCAGTCGATCGACTATGCTGCTAATGCGTTGGTTTACTGGCCTGTCGATTCAATTATTGCTCTGTTTGAAGCTAATTGTCGCGATCGGGGTCGCGATCCCGAACAGATTTTTGAAGAGTTTCTCGGTGCAAATGGTAATGAAGAAAGATTTTGGCAGAAGGTTAAAACTAATTTGCAAGCGGGTAAAGTTCGCTTAGTGTTTGTAGCTGACGAGATTTCCGCTGAAATGCGCCGAGTTGTGGAATTTCTCAACGAACAAATGGACCCGGTTGAAGTTTTGGCCCTGGAAATTAAGCAGTATGTAAGTGAAGACGGTTTGAAAACGCTGGTTCCCAGAGTGATCGGTCAGACAGCGGAAGCACAGCAGAAAAAATCCAGCGCAACGCGCGAAAGAAGGCGCTGGGATGAATCTTCATTTTTTGCGGAAATCAAAGCTAGACGAGGCGCGGACGAGGCGCAAATGGCAAAAGCAATTTACTTGTGGGCAAAAAGTCAAGAACCCGAAGTTCAAATCCACTGGGGAACGGGGGACGCCTACGGCGGTTTCGCCGCTCAATTGCCTCAAAAGGGAAGAAAACCCTATCAGTTATTCACTGTAGATATTGCTGGCAGAATGGAGATTTCTGCTGATAATTATGGTTCCCAGCCGCCTTTTAATGCGGAACAAAATTGGCTGGAATTGAGAAGTAAGCTGAGTTCGATAGGTCTGTCGCTGCCTATAGAACCGGGTGAGAGAAGGTCACCGAGTCTGGCTTTGTTTACTTTGCAAGACGAATCTGCCCTCCAGCAAGTTATGCAAACTTTTGATTGGGTGATTGAGAAAATTAAAACGTTATAGTTATCAGTCATTTGTAGGGTGCGTCAGAGCAAGTTATAGATTGATAAAATAAGGGTTTGGGCTTCTGACGCACCCTACCCTATGTGCTGGGTAGTATGTATATGCCCGGTTCAGTGTCTGGCCCAGGCAGAATTTCACGGCTGCTTTTAACACCTTTACTTTCGCACAGATTTGCAAACGATTCTAAACCCTCTAATCTTGCTAAAAGTTCACTCAACCCATCCAAATATTCAGCTACAGCAATTTGGCGATGTGTCCATGTTTGATCAAATTTAGCAGAACTATAGGACATTTCAAACTCTACATCAACATAATTTTTTTTGCCTCGGATTTGGTCAGGAGATAAAGTGCGATCGCTTGGTGATATTTCCGTAATTCGTTCTACTCGTTCTGAGGTAATATGGTTTTTAAACCGAGAATTAGTAAAGCGATAAGCAGTAGATAGATAAGGGTTTTCATCATTGATTAGTGCCTTACCCCATCTTTCCGCGACTTGTTTAAATTGGGGGATTTGTAAGGCCAGTAATTCTTTAGCTTCTTGATGTTTCCCTATTTCTAAGAGAAGATTGGCTTCTGTTGCTACGGCTACAGCCCAACCTTGAATAGAAACATCAGCATTAAGCATAATTTCAGCATCTAATTCTGGGGTAGCTTGCATTGCTTGATTACTGAGAAATAATCCCACACGGGAAGCTGTTTTAATGGCCGATCTCGGTGATTCATCAGGAAAACGAGAGCGCTCGTCAATTTCAGCTTTTAAAGCTGCAATTTCTTTAATTAGCATGGCTTGATGAACATGGGAAATAGCTTTAGC
Organism: Microcoleus sp. Pol12B5; assembly: GCF_036701335.1. Classification (NCBI taxonomy): domain Bacteria; kingdom Bacillati; phylum Cyanobacteriota; class Cyanophyceae; order Oscillatoriales; family Microcoleaceae; genus Microcoleus; species Microcoleus sp. Pol12B5. The sequence goes on from NZ_JAUBQQ010000049.1 coordinate 22,471, forward strand.
AAGGCTTTTTTGCTTTTGGCGGCTATCTTCTACCAATAAATACAGATATGCCAATTGTCCAGAAATAATATCTAAGCCCTCGTCAACACGATTTAAGCGATTATCAATATGATTAAAACCTGCTATTAAGTTATTTTCAATCCGATTTAAGCCCGCTTCAACTCGGTTAAATCCTTCTTCCATTGACTGTTGAATGTGACCTAAATTTTCTTGTATTTGGTGCAGTTTATAGCCCATATAGGCAAAGCCAGCAATACTAACACCAAGGTTTAAAACACTTGCGGCGGCAGTAATTTGAGTTAACCCCATCACTGAGGACAGGGTTTTTTCAATACCCATTAATTTATGATAGCTAAGCCCATGACCAATAACATCAACTCCTCCCAAGATGGGAGAAAATGGAACTGTCATCAGCTTGCTAGTCAGTCCGGGCGTTTCGGCTAAATGGCGGACAATTTGACCAGCATTTTCTGTACCCGCAGCCCATCTAATAACGCTTCCGTAGCGTTGCATTGAGCCATTTAACAAACCTTGGATGATTTCGGGATTGTTAACTAAAAGAGTGGTATCAATTAACATTTGAATTACTATGTTTAGCGATTATAAACGTCAAAGTTTCCGTAGGCTTCCATTTGCAATCTAAGCGATCTTTCAAACTTAACTTCTAAATCAGCATCAGCTAAGTTACGAAAAGCGTCATATCTATCGACTTGATCTACATTTGACTTAAATCTTTCGTCAGCTTGATTTAGTTCAATATAGACTAAGTAAATATCATATTCTGATTCTTCTCCTTTTGATACTGAATACTGATCGATACTAGCTATTCTTTGATTGAAATCAGTTTCAGAACCTAGCCATAAATATTTCGTGATTTCGTACAGTGCTTCTCCATCAGTAATATCAATTCGTCTTTTTGTTTGGAGTGATTCAAGTAAATCTGCTTGTGACGCAGAAACTACTAAAACTAAATACTGTTTAGTAATTCTTTGAGTTGGAGGAGCTTGAACTGTAGGAGATGGAGGATTAGGATAAGGCTGTCTAAGTTCTTCTCTCGGAGTCTGTGTCTGTTGTTGTCTTTGTAATGTGCGCTCTTGAACTGTAGAATATGAAGGATGATCGGGGTTATATTCTCTAGATTCTTCGCTACCATTTGTCAGTAGTGATTGTTCCTCTTGTTGCTTTTTGAAATTATTATATACTGTTGATCCTCCTACTACTGCTCCTGCTGTTGCTCCTACTACTGCTCCTGCTGTTCCTCCTACTACTGCTCCTGCTACTGCTGCTACTACTGCTCCTGCTAGTGCTGCTACTACTGCTCCTTCTACAAAATCACTAGGCTCCATTTTTTAACTCCTGAATTTTACTCTGTTTAAAACGTATTTTATTGACGACAATCTTCTGCTAACATTTGACAAATTGCTGTTGCATTATCTTTTTGCACTTCAAAATCGCGCCACAACTGTTTTTCCTGTTCAAAGTTATCCTCAATAAAACTTAATTGTTGCTGCAAAGCACGTTCAGCTAGATTGGTAATCTCATCAACTGATTCTTCAAAGATACTGCTAACATAATCTAACCGTTTGAGAATCCAGTCACATAAAATATCCCATAAACTTGCTTTTTTTTTCGCAATTCCACTTGACCATTGTTTTGCCATTAAGTCTGGAGAAGGAAGAAAAAGTTCAACATACTCGATATCTTCGTAAATATTCCGAGTTACCGCTTCTTGGTATTCACGGGTTACAGGTCGTGTTTTTGTTCTCGTTTTCGTGCTAGAGAAACAAGAACCATCTTCATAATATTCTGTATAGTTCTCATTTACTGTTTTTGTGCGAGTTTCATATTCTGTTTTCGTACCAACTACTTCTCTTTGTTGGGAGCGATTTTGCTTAATAGCGTCTGGAACTTCAAAAAACTCCTCCGGTAAAGTTGGCAAGTTTTGAGCTAACTTTTTGCGTAAATTACTGAGGGCAGCTTTTTCAATGTTAATCGAAGAAAAATTTTCATCTGACAAACAAACTTTTAATCTCTTAACTTGCTCATCAACTAATGATTCTAAAGCTTGTTCAAATTGTTGAGCTTTTCCTTGTAAAACAAACTCTGCTCTTTTGGTGATAGCTTCTCTCATATTGTGATACAGGAGACGAACATAACGCTCATCATGTTCAAGTTCTTTTTTCCCTTTATCATCATCAGCTCTTACACGCTTAACTAAATATTCTGACTGTTGAGAAAATTTGCTGAGTCTTCGACTAACATTATCATAAGCTTTTGAAATCTTATCCGCTAATGAAGGTAATGTGACTTCTCGTAGTTGATCTCTCAGTTCAAAAGCTCCTTGGTTCTTCTTAAGAGAATCGCGAACTGGAACAATTAGAACTTTGGTTAAGTCTCCTTCCACCTCCGCGACAGCATCCAAAATTATAGAAAACCCCTTACGTCCTTCTTTGTCAACATCTTGTCTAATCTTAATCCGACTTTTAGGATCGTCGTTTTTCAATCCTTCTCTTAATTGCTCAATCTCGATCTTAAATTCTTTCCCAAGTTTTTTGATGTTTTTTTGTAAGTCTTGACGAATTTGAGCAATCTTTTCTCTTTCTTGTTCAACCTGTTCTTGATTATTAATCTTTCGTGTTTTAATCAGAATATCTAGATTATCTGACAAAGACTCATAGTTATTGAATACTTCCAACAACGCAGGAAGTATTACCAGTTCAGCAAATGATTTTTGAACCCGTCTACGGAAGCAATCCCACAGTTCTTTACCGCCACTCCATTCTAAAGAATAGTGGAGAATTTTTCGCATAATTTCATCATCAACATTTTGACCTGACATGATTTGCAGTTTGAGGTTAAAAAACCATTGTGCTAACTCCAGATTATTTCCAATACACTGAAAAATTGTACCAAAACAGTCTTCAAAAAGTGCTTTTATGAATTTTGATCTTGTCGCCTGATCAACTGTTGACGGTTCGTTAAAAGCTCCTGAACCCCAAGCACACTGAGCATAATATAAAAGACGAGCATTGAAAGGCAGAACATCAGGAAGTTCTGGAAGCGATAAGACCTCTTTAATTTCCTCTCTTAACTTATCAATCCGCACTGATAGGGGTAAATCATCGGTTCCTCGCTGATCGACCCGATTTAAGATAAAAATCATCGAATCTGTGCGACCTTGTAGATATTCGACAACTTTCTTTAATTCTTCTAATAAGCGTTTTCTGTGCTCATCATCTACCTGCATATAGTCCAAAGCCACTAAACTAAAAGCTTTATTAACTTGCTTTTGGATAGTTGCTAAGTTAGCCCGGTCTTGAACTGATTTCAATCCCGGTAAATCAATCAATTCAACTCCGATTCCGTTGGGTAAACCCAGTAAAGAAGCATCACAAGCAGGTAAAAGAGGAACATGAGCGGTTATTTGTGGCGCAACATACTCACGCTTTTTCCGCGCCGCGTGATAGGAGTGCATCACGGCGCTAATTCGCTGGTATAAATCCTCATCGCTTAATCCCGTCCATTCACCAGCATCCCAAGCAGCATCTTCCGTTTCTGCAATCATTAATCTCGGTTCTTGAGAATGTTTGATGCTTAATACACCCCCACTCATTTCTCCGGCTTCAATCGGTGCGATTTTTCGACCAATCAGCGCGTTAACAATCGTTGACTTTCCAGAGGAAGTTGTGCCCAGAGTAGCAATCCGAAAACTAGGATTTTCTAGGCGTTGGACGGCTTCTTGATAAACAGTTAAAAAATCCTGTAGGCAAGATTGAATCCCCGGATCAGCAAAAACATCCGGGGACGATTTGACTAAGCTAGAGACTGAGTTGCCTAATTCTTGTAAAAGGTTGCGCGTGTTGTTTAACTTAGATTCAATTACAGGCATGGCAAAAATGCTTCCTTAATGATCTTTGTTAAGTATAACTAACGAGACACGGCATCGCAACTCGTACATCCACGGATGTTTTAAACCTTCCCACAAAATAAAGAGTCACTCTTAAATCAACTTGTAGAGTGCCTCGGAGATTGATTATTTCGATTTCAACAGGTTTTTCTGCTTCGGCGCACCCTACGCACTAAGCTGTGCCACATCTTGCGTTGTATTTTTCGGGCGGGCGGGACACCCCACAATAATTTCATCAAACTTGACTGTACAATTTATATGCGCCTGAGCTTGTTAATCTCATTATTATGTTTAGGGGATAATGGGTGTCACCTTCAACATAATAATGAGCTGATGCAGAGTGAGCGACCGATCGCCAATAACCAATAACCAATGACTATTGATAGCGAATGTTTGCTTGTTTTAAGCGCCGCAGGGCTTCTCCCAGTCGATCGCAATCTGCAATTAAACTAATTCTCACATATCCTTCGCCGCCCGGCCCAAAAGCATTGCCAGGAGTCACCACAACACCCGTTTGCTGCAAAACATTCAGGGCAAAATCAGTCGAACTCATGCCCGGAGTGCAGGGAACCCAAAGATACATTGCAGCCAGAGGTTTAGGAATATTCCACCCTAATTCTGCCAATCCTTCCACCATGAAATCACGGCGAGTCCTGTAACGATTCTGCACTTCGTGCAAGTAACTGTCCGGCAATTGCAGTGCTGTTTCTGCTGCTGTTTGCAATGCGGAAAATATACCGTAATCTAGGTTAGTTTTTAATGTCCGCAAACCTTGAATAATCTTGCTATTTCCTACTACAAAACCGACGCGCCAGCCGGCCATATTGTAGGTTTTGGACATGGTGTGAAATTCGACACCGATTTCTTTACCGCCGGGAATTTCTAATAAACTTGTCGGTTGATAGCCGTCAAAGGCTAATTCCGCATAACACAAATCGTGAACCAGCAAGATTTGATGTTTGTGTGCAAAAGCAACAATATCTTTGTAAAATTCCCGGGGTGCAGTTGCTCCAGTCGGATTACTGGGATAATTGAAATAAAGTATTTTGGCTTGTTCGGCTACGCTGTCGGGAATGTCGGCTAAGTCAATTACCCAGTCGTTTTCTGGTTTGAGGATGATGTTGTGAACTTTTGCACCAGCGATGATTGGCCCGCGAAATAATACGGGATAAGCAGGACTTGGTACTAATATTACGTCCCCTGGATTGATATAGGCGATCGCAAAATGTGCTAAACCTTCTTTAGAACCCAACAAAGGCAATGCTTCGCTTTCTGGATCGAGTTCAACGTTGTAGCGGCGGCTGTACCATTTAGTAATAGTACGGCGGAAACTGGCAGTTCCTTCAAAAGGTGGATAGCCGTGATTTGCAGAATTTTGGATGGCTGCGACGGCGGCTTCTACTACTGGTTGAGGAGTGGCACCGTCGGGGTTTCCCATTCCTAAGTCTATTAAATCGAGTCCTTGTTCGCGGGCGCGGGCTTTGAGTTCGTCGAGACGGGCAAATACGTAGGGCGGTAGTTTTTGCAACCTGTCAGCAGGGCTAATCCAATCCAAGGTCATTTATTTTTTGTCTGTTGTCAGTTTTCCTGGTTTGTAGTAAGGACTCCCGTCCTTGCTAGCACAGCCTTTTCAGGACTAAAGTCCTTACTACAAACTGTTTTAATTCTTAATCTTTAATTCTCCCACAGGTGCGGTGGTAGAAACCATCGCTGCCATTAATTGTTGGGGAACAACTTTAAAAGGCAGTCGGTGAATGTCGGAATTGGGATTGCAGGCTATGTCGGCGGCGCGCTGCAATTCTGCTATGGTAATGTCTCCGAGTCCGAGGTTGTCTAAAGTTTGGGGTAATCCAATCTCGCTATAGAATTTTAGCAATTGCTGTCTGGCGCTAGCGGCAAGTTGATTGTTTTGCAGCATTTCTTCTAGTCGCAGTTGTACTAAAATGCCGTAGGCAACTTTTTCGCCGTGCAATGTGCCGTGACTTGCTAATAGATGAGTTAGGCCGTTGTGGACGGCGTGGGCGGCGACGGTGCGGCATTGGGCGCCGCCAATTCCGCCGATTACTCCTGCTAGCAATACGGCTGCATCTGTGACTTCTTGCCAGGTTTCGCTACCGGGTTCTTTGAGGGCGGCGGCTGATTTTTGGAATAATATATCGCGCAGTATTCTAGCTTGTTGAACGGCGGAAATTATCAGGGTTTGTTCGGAGTGTCCGCTGCTGACTGATGCTTCGTACCATTTGGCGATCGCATCTCCAATTCCTGCTACTAATGTCCGCTGTGGTGCGGTTTGAATTAAGCCGTAGTCGAGTATTAATAAGTCGGGACATCTGGCTAATGTGACATCGTATTGGAATGCACCTTGTTCTGAATAAATGTTAGAAAGGGCTGTCCAAGCGGCACAGGTGGCTGCTGATGTGGGTATTGTGACGATCGGGATTTTGGATTGATAGGCGACGAGTTTGGCTGCGTCTAAGGCTTTGCCGCCGCCGACACCGATGATGAAGTCGGCTTGATGGGTTTGGGCTGCTTCGCGGAGGGTTTCGAGGCTGGTTTCGCTGCAATCCTTGCCGTATGCTGTTTCGGCGGATTTTAACTGCTGCTGTTCGAGGATTGGTTGCAGGTAGGGTTGGACGGCGGCGAGGGAGTTGCTGCCGCCGACGATTAGCGGCCGCTTTCCGAAACGGGCGATCGCATCTCCGGCTTGTGCGATCGCCGATCGACCCCGCAATACACAGGCGGGAGCAATTGTCAAGGAATAAATTGCTGGTGCGGTGGCGGTTTTAGTGCTTTGGGTTTGAGTCATCGAACCACTGGATAAGTGACGAGAAGGTTGACGCTTTGCAGGATTGCTGGATTTTATAGGATAACTCTAACTCATGTTGGGCGATCGGGTAAGTTTTGTAAAGTTTTTATTAAGTATTGTGGTTGGGCATGGGCTGGGGAGGGTGAAGGGCGATCGGTATAATAAATTTACAGCAAAGCATTGATGAGGCAGGATCGCAGTTTACGAGGCGATCGGCAAAACTTAGGCCCAAACCACAAAAATAAATAAAATATGACATTGAGCAAACATAGTATTTTGTTAACCGCTCTTCTATTAGTAGTGCTGGGAAGTTCAATTTTTGTAAATATTCTTCTTTTCCGTCGAGCTAAACAGTTTTATTTAGAGCTTAATCAAACTCGTTTAGATCCTCTGGGATTAAACAACTATCCTACAAATCTCAAGCAACTTACTAATACCAATCCAACTCGTGTGGTTTTCTTTGGTGACTCTAGAGCAGCTAGTTGGACATCGCCTAATATCAGTGAATATGAGTTCATCAACCGGGGAATTAGTTCTCAAACCTCAGTTCAGGCTATCGAGAGATTTGCCTATCATGTGAGTTCATTAAAACCCAATATAGTCATCATCCAAGTTGGTGTTAACGATCTGAAAACCATTCCCTTGTTTCCTGAACGCAGAAATGCGATCGTTGCCAATTGTCAAGCAAATATTAAGCGAATTGTCGAAGAATCTAGGAATCTGGGTGCAGTAGTAATCGTGACTACTATTTTCCCAGTAGGAGAAGTGCCACTACAGCGCAAGCCTTTTTGGTCTGATGACATCAGTCGGGCAATTAAAGAAGTCAATGCCTACATTGCGACCTTAGCTGGAGATAAAATTATAGTGTTTGATACATTCCCTATTCTTGGCGATAGTCAGGGCATGATATTGCCGAAATATAGAGCAGATGAACTACACTTGAACGCACAGGGGTATGCGATTCTCAACCAGAATATCTCGCAACTACTCAATACAATGGAACGGAAAAAAGTACCGAGTTAGGCTATTTTGAAAAATTCAATGTTTGACTCATAACTACTGTTGGCGAAATATTCTACTCATAACTTGCCTTCGGTAACTGCTTTGTCTGTTGGGCTTTGTACAAGACAAATTGCACGAAATTGACCACTTCCTGTTGTTGCTCAGTCGGAAGCAGCCGCAGATTTTCTAATAGGGTTTAGTTGATATTCATGCTTTGTATCATTATTTTTTCCCTTCAGCTTTGTTAGCGGGACTCACTACTTTTTTAGTGTAAATCTTTGGAAGTTGGCTGCTTTCTTCTTCCAAACAAACCAGACATACTTAAACCTGTCACGAGCAAGCCGAGCATTCCCAATCCGTTCAAAATCGGGTAAATGGCTTGCAGGTGAAAGATTTCACCTGTATGAATTTTCAATAAAAATCTCGATGAAATTTCTATACCCAGCGGCCACTCTCGGAGAATGGTTATGAACATTCCAGTCAAGACAGTCAGCGCGATCGGCAAAGCAACAATAAGGCCTAGAATGCGGTGGTATTTGCGAAATGCTTTCTTCATAGTGGTTGAAAGTTTGGGAATACTGAGGTTATATAAGGAGGGAGTGTTGAGTGCTTGTTTCTGAGTAACTGCGATCGCATAACTCTCACAGGACTTACGCAGTCCGACGCACAGAAACCGGGTATTTTAACTTTTATTCAAGGTTTGAACCAATTACCGGAGTTAAAAAACTCGGTTTCTGCGTCTGAGACTTTAGAATCAAGCACTCACCACTGAAATTTAGGACTTAGGAATGCTACTGATCGTCTTTTCTAGCGACTGCAATTGAGTCAGCACTTGGTCTTTACTTGGCTGAGACTTTTTGAGCGAAGTCATCACTTTTTCTGTGGTATCCTCAACTGCATCGTAGCTTTTAGGAGCTTTAGCTTTGATACCGTCTTCTACTTTTTTCCAGGCATTCTCAAATTTGTCAAATTCGGTTTTCGCTTTGGCAAAGTTTCCAGCCTGAACTGCTGCTGTGGTACTGGAAACCACACCACTCAATTCTGCATAGTTTCCCTGCGATGCTGGTTTATCAGTTTTTACAGCAGTAGCAGCAGGAACCGGGGCGGGTGAAGTTGGGGGAGTGGAAGCTTCTTTAGCGCTGTCGCAACCAGCCAAAGCTATAAGGCTGATGGCGCTAAGGACAAGGATTTGATTAAAACGAGCCATGAACAATCCTCACATAGATCGATACTAGAATCTATTGTGTCACAAAGAAATCCGATCCGTGGCAATAAATCAACATCCTGCGGGATAGTAAATTTTGAAGCTGGAAGTGGGCTGATAGTTGGGTAAGTTTGGTAGGTTTGGGTTGAGGGAGGAAACGCCACTAGATGAGGGTTTGCGACTGTTGGCCTGAATCCAGTGCAAGCCAAGCTACTGACTACCCTCTCGTGTGTTTTAGGTTCAGAAAGCTAATTCGGGCGATCGACATTCCTGATTTTATGGACTATAATCAACACAGATAATTAAGCCTATTACTAATTCTTGCACAACCGTTTCAGAAACTTTTCCGATACACCTGACAAATCGCTCAGTAGTTACACTCCGAACTTGCAAAACATTGCCTGCTGAGTCTGCGTCTAAACAGTTTTCTTCAGTTCGCTGAATGAGAATCATGAAGGGGCGATTTTGAAATTTAGGTTGCCATGTAGTCACAGGAATTATAATCCGCATGGGGATAGAACTAAACATTTCCGAACTAATCACAACCGCAGGACGTGTTTTCTGAATTTCTTGCCCTCGCGTTGGATCGAGTTGTACCAGCCAAACCTCTCCTCGTTTTGGGTTAGTAGTCATACTCAGTCTCCCAGTCTTCGCCATCGAGTACCGAAAACTCGGTTAATTCAGGATATATCAAAAAATCTTCGGCTGTAGCAGGTATAAATGGTGCTAGTATTTTATGGCGTTCTGCTATTGGCAGGCTAGCAATTTCTCTAAGTGATAGCTTGAGACTAGGTTCGGTTGTTGACGAACTATTAGACTCAGAACTTTCGCTGGGTAACTGCTTTTTCTGTTCCGCTTTTTGCACGAGGAATTCTGCAAATTCGAGCACTTCTTGTTGTTTTTCTGTTGGCAACTGTCGCAGATTCTCTAACACTGCTTGCTCAAAATTAATTGTTTCTGACATCTCAATTACCTTCCCTAAGTGTTTGTCGGTTTATTTCTCACGCCGTCAAGTTTTGTAGTTCCCTGTTTGCCAATCCCGCCATAATTTTCATCTTGCCCTCTTACTTCACCCATCACACCGCCAAATCTTGATAGTCTCATCACAACTGCCACTAACTAGAGTGTTTCCATCTGGGCTAAAGGTGACAGAAATAACCCAGTGTCCATGTCGAGCAAGAGTACAAATTTCCTGTCCTGTTTTCAGATTCCACAATTTGATTGTATTATCCATGCTGCCACTTGCAATAGTTTCTCCATCCGGGCTAAAAGCCACAGAATTAACACACTTTGAATGACCAGTAAAAGTAATAATTTCTCGTCCATTTTTTAGATTCCACAGTTTTATTTTTCCGTCATCACTGCCACTCACAATGGTTTCTCCATTCGGGCTGAAAGCAACAGAAGTAATGCAATCTGAATGCCCAGTGAGAGTGCAAACTTCCCGTCCATTTTTTATGTTCCACAGTTTGATATCGTCCTCACTACCACTCGCAATAGTTTCTCCATCCCGGCTGAAAGCCACAGAGTTTACACCCTTTGAATGCCCATTAAAAGTAAGAATTTCCCGTCCATTTTTCAGATTCCACAGTTTAATTTTTTCATCTTCACTGCCACTTGCAATAGTTTCTCCATCCGGGCTGAAAACCACAGAGTTGACGCCCTTTGAATGCCCATTAAAAGTAAGAATTTCCCGTCCATTTTTCAGATTCCACAGTTTAATTTTTTCATCATCACTACCGCTTGCAATAGTTTCTCCATTAGGGCTAAAAATAACAGAAGTAACGTAGTCTGAATGCCCAGTAAAAGTAAAAATTTCCCATCCCTTTTGCAGATTCCATAGTTTTATTTTTCGGTCATAACTGCCACTTGCAATAGTTTCTCCATTCGAGCTGATGGCAACAGAAGTAACGCAACCTAAATGTCCCTTGAGAGTGCGTACACATCTCCATTTCGGCTCTTTAATCCTGAATACCTTTGCTGCTTCTGCTTCAGCCAACTTTTTCAACTCTTGTTTATACACTTCTCGCTGCCTGAATTCTTCTAAAGCTTTTAGTTCAGCATCAGCCAGCTTTTTTAACTCCTTTTCATACACTTCTCGCTGTCGCCGCTGAATATCCTGAAGAATATCAAAATAAGGTTTCACCAACTCTTCTGCTAATCCATACTCAGCCAATTCATCCTTTAAATTAAATAACAAAGGTTCATAGCCAGGGTCAATATTGAGATAATACAAATCGGCTAAAAATCCCGCCAGTAACTTGTGAATCGCCACAATCAACTGCCGAATCATGCGGAGGGCTTTTTTCTCACTTACTCCCGATGCTAAAAGTGCATCTTTTGCCTCTTCCCACTCAAAAACTTTTGTAGAAAACAGGGAGACTTCCTGATTATTCAGGAATCCCCAAAAGCCGACGCGAAAAGTTACCGCATAATCGCTGATGTCGCTATATAAAATTGTAGTAGGAACCGGAGATAAAATTCGCTGCAAGCGTTCCACATCAATATCACCAATCGACTCAGTGAAATAATCGCTATAAAACTTAACGGGGCGTAAGACATCCTGTTGAGGATAATGCTGTCTGAGAAAATCTCCCACACTTCTCATCTCAATTGGCAAATCTTCACAGAAGGTTTCCGGGCATTGCTTGCTAATTTTGGGCGGTGATAGTAAGATTAAGAGGCGATGTTGCTGCTGAAGTAAAATCTGTTTAGTTTCCTCTCGATTTAACTTAGAAAACCAAGTATCTTTATCCCAAATTGTTTGAATTTCAGCCAGCTTGACCTGAATATCCTTTGCTTGCAATTCCCGCATCAAATCCCGCTGCAAGGCGGCCAGCTTCAGTCTGTCTCGCTGTTCCTGTTCCTGCAACTCAATGCGACGCGCTGTTTGTGCTACTGTTAGCTTTAACAATTCCCGATCTCTGGTATCTTTCGCCTTCGCGTATTCCAGCATTTCTTGAGAATAACGCTGTTTTGCTCGCTCTATCTCAGTCGAATCAGATGAGTTATTGGGAGCGGGAATCAGAAAATCTCGGTACTTTTGAGAGTTATTGCCGAAGGCTTCTCCTAGTTTGTGGCCGATATTTCTGGCGATGGGTGAGAGCACTCCCGATATGTAGGGAGCGATAGCGGCGATAATTGTTGGAAGCATAAATCTGGGTGAGGATGCGGTTATTAATAGTGTAGCAGGATGTTAGGAGGTATAATTCGGATGGTTGCCAGATATTCTGCACTTGTTGATTTTTAGATTTAATTTCATCATTGATACTCCTGGACGCAGAAACCAGGTTTTTTACGACATACTGCATAACAATATTTTTAGGCTTTATCATGTAAAGTACCGAATATACGGTACAATTATCAGTTAGCTGGCTTCGCTTTTGGCTGCAACAATGCTTCTAAATTATCTGCCAGTATTTAACATTAAGGTATTCACCTCTAATTGCTGTAGTTCATTCTATGAGACAACCACAAACTGTTAAAGCTTTGGAAAAGCTAGGACGGGTTCAACTCTCTAAGAGTTTTTTCATGCGCGAGTTTCTTTATTCAGAAATCTCTCAAATTGAAGGTATCCCTAACATTCCTAGTGACCCAGATTTGGCGATCGCAGCCGGAAAGAATTTGTGTGAGAGGGTACTTGAACCAATTCAAGATGCGCTTGGTCGGATTAGTATCCGTTCAGCCTATCGTTCTTGTGCGGTGAACGCCAAAGGAGCAGAGAATAACAATCAGTACAGTTGTGCCAGTAATGAGTCCAACTATGCACAACATATCTGGGACGTAAAAGATTCAGGTGGGTATATGGGAGCAACAGTATGTATTATTGTTACATCCTTCATCCCTTACTATGAACGCACTCACGATTGGACAGCATTGGCATGGTGGATACATGACCACATAGATGCTTATGCAGAAATGACCTTTTTCCCAAAGTATGCAGCGTTCAACATTAGGTGGAGCGAGAATCCTAATGTTTCAAAAGTAATTGATAGCTACGTAGAAAACCCGCACACTGGTAAGAGAGGGTGTCTGACAAAGGAGGGGATGGATAATTTCTCAGGTTCGCATGAGCAGTTTTACCAAGAGTTTATCGATCGCTGACTAACCATCGCCTTGAACTTCTATGCGATAGTTGTAGCCCTGTTCGGTGAGGAATAGTTGGCGGTGTCGGGCAAAATCTTCCTCGCAAGTTTGTAGCGAGACTAATGTATAAAAGCTGGCATTGTGTCCGTCGGGTTTGGGGCGGAGAATTCGTCCGAGGCGCTGCGCTTCTTCTTGGCGAGAACCATACTTTCCCGATACTTGAATCAACACATCGGCATCAGGTAAATCGACGGCAAAATTGCCCACGCGAGATAGAATTAATCCGGGAATTTCTTTATGACGGAATGCTTCGTATAACCGATCGCGCTCAGCCTGTTTTGTCTTCCCCGTAATCAGAGGCAATTCGGTAATTTTGGCGATCGCATCCAACTGTTCGAGATACTCACCAATAATTAAAATACGGTGTCCCGCCTCCTTTTGCAATAAACTTTGTACCACATCCAACTTACCCGGATTTTCCGCAGCAATCCGAAACTGGCTGCGGCGGGGCGCTAGGGCATATTCCATTTTTTCCGCCTCATTTTGCGCGACGCGGATTTCCGTACAATTCGCAGTGGCAATAAATCCCTGTCCTTCCAATTCGCGCCAAGGTACGTCATAGCGCTTGGGCCCAATCAACGTGAATACATCGCCTTCTTTCCCGTCTTCGCGAATTAATGTCGCAGTTAAACCTAACCTGCGTCGTGCTTGTAATTCAGCAGTGATCCGAAATATCGGTGCAGGTAATAGATGGACTTCATCATAAATAATCAGTCCCCACGATTGGGCGTTAAACAACTCGAAATGCGGGAATTCATCATCTTTATTCGATCGATAACTGAGCATTTGGTAAGTCGAGAGAGTTACAGAAGCCGTTTTTTTGCTGTTGCTGCTGTACTCGGCGATCGCATCTTCAGTTAAACTCGTCTTGTCTAATATTTCCCTGCGCCACTGGTGTACCGAAGTCAAACTGCTGGTGAGAATCAATGTTTTTTGCTGCACCAAACTCATCGCAATCATCCCCACAATCGTCTTACCAGCGCCGCACGGTAGGACGATCGTACCGCTGCCACCTTTTACCTCTCCGCTCTGATAGAATGCTTCTACTGCTTCTTTTTGATAGGCACGCAAATTAAAGGGTAAATCGCTTCCTAAAGTGCGATCGCGCAATGCAATTGCTAACTCGGCACCCTCGACATATCCAGCCAAATCTTCCGCCGGATAACCCACGGCTAGCAAAGCTTGTTTGAGTACACCGCGATTCCCCGCATCGACTTGAAAGCAAAGATCCGAAATCCGCTTACCTAACAGCGGTTTTACGCGCTCGTCCCGCACTAGCAACTCCGTCAGCGGGCGATCGGCAATCCGCAGTTGTAAATCGGAATTTTCCGCATCAATCCTTTCAATTACCGTCAATCCGTAGCGCGTACCAAGCAGTTCGATTTCCTGCGCTACCGACTCAGGAATGTCATATTTAGCATACTTTCGCAAAGCTGCGATCATCAATTTAACTAACATTCCCGCCGCCCGCGCATTCCACACGCTGAGGGGCGTGATGCGATAGGTGTGGATGTGTTCGGGACTTTTGATTAATTCGGCAAAGGGGGCGATCGCTTCTCGCGCCTGTTGTGCTGTGGGAGCGTGAACTTCTAGTAAGATCGATCGATCGCTTTGTACGATTAAAGCATTTTCGGGAACATAATTCATAGGAAGAAGGAAGAAGGAAGAAGGAAGACGGAAGAAGGAAGACGGAAGAAGGAATAAGTTTGTTAGAACAGAAAAGTTTGGTTGATTTGCTCCAGTCCATGTTATAAGGTGCGTCGCGATTGAGATTGTCGATCTTTTTTTAGGATTTATCGCCAGCGATGCACCCTACAAATACTCAAAGTCCCCCTTTTTAAGGGTGATTTAGGGGGATCTGGACTCAGCTATAAACGAACAATAAAAAGGTTTTTGGGTGATTTTTGACACTAATAGTATCAGGTGTACTATTTATCCCGCTGGGGTAAGACGTAGCCGACTTGCCGCAGGGCGTTGCGAAATTTAGTTTCCTGGGATAATGGAACCGTCAAAGTGCGATCGCCCGCTAGCTGACAGAATTTTTTGGTACGGGAATCATTGGCAATCAACACTGCTAAATGGGCGTTTGTGCATTCGATTAACTTGACAGTTCCTATATCTTGCAAACTATTCGCTCGTTCTGTAACATCCGTCAGAAATCGCTGTACGGTTTCGGGTAGCGGTTCGATACTTCTTGTCTCTAAAACTTCTTTAAATTCTGCTAGCGGGTATCCGGCTTCAATGGCGGTAAATAGCTTTTGTCGATCGAGTTGCCAGACGACATCTGAAACTTTTTTAGCATAGAGATCGAGAACGATCGCATCTGATGTCGCGATGCCTTCTCCTGCTACAACAATATCTAAGTTGGGCAGTACGCGGAGTGTTTGACGGAACTCAATTGCTGGCGGAGTGTAATTCTGAGTCAATCCCAAACAGTAAGCCCCCAAAGCTGTCATGCGAAAAGATATTAAGCCGTCGTAGCGGCTGAGAAATCTCAAATCGTCCGTACCCCAAAGATCGTCAAAATCGCTGGGTAGGAGGGACGGATCGGCATAGGCAACATCAATTATTCCCAGGGTAGCAACATACTCAAACAACAGGCAGCGCATATATCTTTCTTGCAGAATATGCCAATCGTGACTGCCCGAATATCCTAAGTTACCATACCCAAATTCAGAAATATAGAGATTGTCAGGATCGCGCGTTACTTCAAACCGATTGCCCGTTGCCAACATATATCTGCTAAATTCGCTAAACAGAACCCATTTACCGACAGGACATTCTGCTAGAATTGAGGCGATCGCCTCTCTCCGCCCCGCCACCGCTGTCATGCCGCGCGCCCCCTTGCCGGTTTGTCCTTTAATCGCATCAATGCGGCGAAATTCATCAAAAGAGTTTGTTTTTAACCAGCGCTTCCATGCTGTCTGCAATCCTTTGGCAGGTGATTCTTGCAAGGCTTTCTGTCCCGCTTTCGTCAAAACTAGCTTTTTGCCCGATAGTTCGGCGAATTTGCTCGCTTGGGCGATCGTGGCCCAAGCAAAGGATTTGATGTTACCAACCTCGTAGAATATATCGCCCTTTTCCAAGGTAGCTTGGCGCTGTTCGTCGTTATAAAAATCACCCCCTTGCAATACAGCGGCGATCGCTTTCAGAGTTGCGGCACCAGGTAATGCGGTTTTCTCACTAACGGCCACTTTGCCCGACTGAATCAGACGCAAAACTGCTTCCAAATCCTTTGGGGCTGACCGTTCCATTTCAAAAATTGTCAAAGGAACTTCGTACTCGGATACCTCTCTTTGAGATGTACGAAAGTTCTGTTTTTCTACACGAACAATAAAATTATCTGGCAGTACATCGCCAACCAGATTTAAGGGAGTTGCTTGAGGTTTTGGCACAAACTTCAGCAATTTTTGTTCAAGATCGTAGGGTATCGCAGTGCCGTAGAAGAACAAGCATAGTAGGGATGGTTCTCGGTTGTATCCATAGCGATCGCTTGTTCCCCAGTTTGGTTGTTGTCTGTATTTCGCCACAAATACATCGGCATCATAGCCACCACCTGACCCATGTATAACTTCCGCTACGGCCGCTTTTTGCAAATCGTCTAATTGCGCCCAAACTTGCTTAAGTTTTTCTCCCTGCATTTGCTGTTTAATCCCAGCAACCAGGTCAGCTTTGCGGGTTAATTTGCGATCGCCCGACAACAGTGCATTCAGCTTTTTTAAATCTTCAACAATTATTCCTTCGAGTGCCTCTTGGAGGGTAGTAACATCATCTAGGGTTTGGTAACGCGGCATAATTTTTGGCAATTCGCCTGCTGCAAAATTGTTTGTGCTACCAAATATAACAATTTTCCCCGATTTGTAATTTGAATTTTTGTTACAAAAATCAGAAGCCTGGTTTAATATTTATTGTTAAACAGCCTAATCTTATCTAATAAAGTACAAAAATAGGCAGAATAAAAAACTCCTAATTACACAACTACTCTTCACAGATTTAGGGAAAAATCTTAATTTAAAATTTGAGTTTTGAGATTGAACTCAGAGTGTGAGATAATTATTTACAATCGTGACTTGTATTTTACTGAGTCCGCCGACGCGGTAAAACAGCAGTGACAGTCAGCAGCGTTTAAAAAAAATCCCAATTCCCAATTATCACAAACAAGGCGATATGAGCGAACACCAAACCATCAGCTACCGCACCGAAAGCGACTCGATGGGAGACAAACAAATCCCATCTAATGTCTACTACGGCATCCAAACCCTGCGCGCAGTTGAAAATTTCCCGATTAGCGGCATTAAGCCTTTATCAACATACGTTGAGGCTTGTGTTTTAATTAAAAAAGCAACGGCGATCGCCAATGGCGAACTCGGCTGCATTCCCCAAGACATCAGTCAAGCAATTGTCCAAGCAGCAGATGAAATCCTAGCTGGCAAATTGCGCGATCAATTTGTAGTTGATGTCTACCAAGCCGGCGCCGGAACTTCTCACCACATGAATGTTAATGAAGTTCTTTCAAATCGCGCTTTGGAAATTATGGGCGAGGAAAAAGGCAATTACAAGCGCATCAGTCCTAACGATCATGTAAACTACGGTCAATCGACAAATGATGTGATTCCGACGGCGATTCGGGTCGGCGGATTGTTGGCGTTAGAAAAAACTCTTTTTCCAGCATTATCGGATGCCGTAGTCGCCCTAGAAAACAAAGCCGAAGAATTCAAAGATATTGTTAAATCCGGCCGCACTCATATGCAAGATGCCGTACCGGTTCGACTCGGCGATACCTTCGGCGCTTGGGCGCAAATTCTCAGAGAACATACATTGAGAATTGACAGGGCATCCGATGATTTGACATCTCTGGGATTGGGGGGAAGTGCGGCCGGAACAGGGTTAAATACTCACCCTGAATATTGTCAAAAAGTTGCTGAAATTCTCTCCGAATTAATTGACCACCCCCTGAAACCAGCAAAGCATTTAATGGCTGCTATGCAGAGTATGGCACCGTTTGTAAATGTGTCTGGTGCACTGCGAAATCTCGCTCAGGATTGCGTTAAAATCTCCCATGACTTGCGTTTGATGGACTCCGGGCCGAAAACGGGTTTGAAAGAAATTCAACTGCCTCCTGTGCAACCTGGTTCGTCCATTATGCCGGGAAAATACAATCCTGTGATGGCAGAAATGACATCGATGGTTTGTTTTCAAGTTATGGGTTACGATAGCGCGATCGCCCTGGCAGCCCAAGCGGGACAATTAGAATTGAACGTGATGATGCCCCTGATTGCCTACAATCTCATTCACAGCATCGAAATTTTAGGCAATACCATCAGCGCGCTGACTACACAATGCCTCGAAAAAATTGAAGCTAAGGGCGATCGGTGTCTCGCTTATGCTGAAGGTAGTCTCGCCCTCGTTACCGCCCTCAACACTCACATCGGCTATCTCAACGCCGCCGCCGTCGCCAAAGCATCCCTAGAAACTGGCAAATCTCTGCGGCAAATTGTGTTAGAACAGGGTTTAATGAGTGCAGAAGACTTGGCAAAAGTTCTAGATTTAAAGAAAATGAGTGCGATGCCAACATCTTCTGCTAACGTATAGGCGATCGCAGGAATCAGCTAGAAACTAGAAGGCTGAACTCGATTTAATTCTGCCTTCTGCCTTCTGAGTTCTGCCCGATCGCTGTCACCGGTTAAAGTTAAACAATTCAGAGTTAATTTTTTTTAGATTTAATTCTGATTTTTTTATAGTCTAAAGTTGGGGAGCAAAATTTATGCGCGCAGGTTCTTTTGCCAAATTAACTCAAGATAAAGAGAACACAACTCAAGTGACATTTCATTATGTGGAAGGTCATGCTGAAACTTTCACTATTCCGATGCCTGCACAAGAATTCCAAGAGGAAGTGCTGACTTTGTTAAATCAACCTTGGTTGACTTTCCATTTAGCCGATCAAACGGTTTTTATCTGCACTGCCCGGTTGGTGAAAGTTGAAGTTAAACCTGCTATCCCTGAACTGCAAGGTCAAGGAGTATTCTCTAACTCGTTGCGAGTTAGTACCATGCAGCGGGCTGCTGCTGGTAGATTGGCGATGGATACTTAGGACTCATTTGTATTGAGATTATTCTTGGTAAGGTGCGCGCGGATCACCCTGCTTAGGGTGATCCGTGCGTGCGTTACATTGAGATTATTCCCCATCGATAACCAATTACACATTAATTCATAATTATGTCTGCTGTTAGTTTAATTCGTGCCAATTCATACGATCGCCAAATCTTGCAAGCATCTTTAGAAAGTTTGCTGGAACCCTTGGGCGGAATCTCGGCTTTTGTCAAAGCGGGCGATCGGGTTTTACTCAAACCCAATCTCCTCACCGGTTCTCGCCCTACAAAAGAATGCGTCACCCGCCCAGAATTGGTTTACTGCGTCGCTAAAATGGTCATTGAAGCGCGAGGAAAACCATTTTTAGGCGATAGTCCAGCTTTTGGTAGCGCTATGGGTGTAGCCAAAGCAAACGGTTATTTGCCACTTTTGGAAGAACTGAATTTGCCAGTAGTTGAGTTTCAAGGAAAACGCTACGAAACTGTCAGCGAAGATTTCAATCATCTGCGAATTTGCAAAGAAGCAATGGAAGCGGATGTAGTGATTAATTTGCCCAAACTCAAATCTCACGTTCAATTAACCGTGACAATGGGCGTGAAAAACTTGTTCGGCTGCGTCCCCGGCAAAATGAAGGCTTGGTGGCACATGGAAGCTGGCAAAGATAGCGCCAGATTCGGTGAAATGCTGGTAGAAACTGCCCGGGCAATTAACCCAAATTTGACGATTTTGGATGGCATTATCGGCCACGAAGGTAACGGGCCAAGTGGCGGTGAACCTAAGTTTTTGGGAATTTTAGCCGCATCTGATGATGTGTTTGCTTTGGACAGAACTTTAGTTGAAATTATTAATGCTGATCCGGCGGCGGTTCCCACTGTAGCTGCGGCGATGAGATTAGGACTGTGCTCGAATTTAGAGGATCTTGATTTTCCGCTGTTGCAGCCGGAAAATCTCAAGGTTTTGGATTGGAAGTTGCCGGAAAACATGATGCCGATAGACTTTGGTATGCCCCGCGTGATTAAGTCTACTTTCAGGCATTTTTATATCCGGTTTATCAAAGAACGGATGGGGGCTTACGCCGATCGATAGGAGGCATTCGCTACAAATACATAAAAATGCACGTTTGTCAATCAGCTCTTGTGCTGAAGATTCAAGAAAAGTTTGGCTTCCCAACTCAATTGGGAGCTAAATTTTCAGATCAGGGAACAGTAGCGGGCGCAACATTTGCGCCCACCGATATATGAAATGGCAAATTTCATACTTCGCTTTCGCAAAAGATTTCAGCAATATTATTGAGGTACAAATGCAACAAAGCTTTTATGGGTCTCGCTCGCAGCCTACATCGCTCCCCAGTTTTATAACTTAATTTATACTTGTAGTATTGCTGAATTCGTAAATATATGAAAACTTACTCACATCCCGATCGCAGAATGTGAAGTTTTTTTATGCAAAGTGACAAAGCAAGTTAAATGCGTTAGCTTAAATTCGATGTAAGCTGAAAACCACGCCGCAGCAATCGTGTTTCCGAAACCTAATATTTTTTGGGCAGTCATCTGCTGTATTTCGGATTCTGCAATTCTTAATGGCACATAATTGATTTCTGGATTTGACATCCAACACGAGTGGTTATGAGTACGTCAAGTACCTAAATAATGAAAACTCCAATGCAAAGTCAAACGTCCTTAAGCCCTACCGTCGTCTGCCCGATATCGGGAGAGAGTATGAAACCGTGGCTATTCATACCCGGTGATTGGCGCAGACCTGCAAACAAAGAGTCATTTCAATTGTATTGGTGCGAAAAGTCACAACTTGGAGGCATTCATCCTCTACCCGATTTCAACAAAATTGCCAGCTTCTACGACATCGATGAGTATTATACTCATCATATAGACTTTACAGGCTTCGTATCTGCCTCTTCTATTTCCTTCTTCGATAAATTGCGTACCCATCTAGCTTGGCGTTTTGATCGCGGAGTAGATGTCACAAGTAAATGGTGGAAGCAACAGTTCGGGACTGCTTCCTGCTCGATATTAGAAATCGGTTGCGCCAACGGGCACCTGCTGCAAGAATTGCAAGCAGATGATCACAAAGTCTGGGGTGTAGAACCCGATCGACAAGCTTTGGTTTTGGCCCAACAGCGAGGTCTTGATGTATTTTATGGTACTGCTGAATCTTTGCCCCCGGAAGTCAAGTCTAGACAGTACGACATAATTGTGATGAACCACGTACTCGAACATACCAGAGATCCTTTACTTGCACTCCGCAATGCCATGCAATTGCTCGTGGATGGTGGCAAATTGGTAATGGAAGTACCAAATAACTCTTGTAAGTAGTTAGACAGAATTAATTACACAAATACATAGTAGAATGGTATTCCAGGCAAAATTATGAGTTAATTAGAATTTCATATGATGTTGATCAGGGAAATAAATCCTCTTTCGTCTAAATTGCTACAGCGAATTCATCGCCAAAGCCGACATCATCAGGTACGTCACGCGTGCACATTGCCTCATATTAGCTTCGCAAGGAGTAAAAAAAGCAGAGTTAATGAATATTTTTAAAATAAGTTAGGTTGAGTCGAGGGGGGATATTATTCCCCGCCCCTCTCGGTTAGATCTGGGCGTGCGACTTTCACCGCACCCAGC